>JBBQSI010000171.1:0-7208 GCA_038213975.1 Chitinophagales bacterium | reverse complement strand
ATCCGGAAAAGAGGTAAAATGGGAAAATATCGTAAAAGGGTACAAACTTGAAACGCATTACATCGTGCTGGACGATAAAGATTTTGAAGCTGCAAGTGCGAAAAAGACAAAGACCATTGAGATCACAGACTTTGTAAAAGAAGAAGAGATTAGCAGTCTTTATTATGAAACGCCTTACTACCTTGAGCCAGACAAGTCTGGAACGCGGCCCTACGAACTGTTGCGGCAGGCATTGGAAAAAACCAAGAAGGTTGGCGTGGCAACATTTGTAATGCGAAGCAAGGAAAGCCTTGCTATTCTCCGGCCCGACAAAGACGCGATCGTTTTGAACCGAATTCGCTTTGAGGAGGAAATCCGGAGCACGGAAGATCTCGTGCTTCCTAAAAATACTTCAGTAAAGCCAGCAGAACTCAAAATGGCCATTTCACTGATCGATCAGCTTACCGCGAAGTTTGATATTTCCAAATACAAAGACACCTATAACGAAGAGCTGTTGAAGATCATAAAGGCCAAAGCGAGCGGTAAGAAAATTAAAGCGCCACAAATGAAAGTGGTTCACAGTAAAACTCAGGATCTAATGGAGCAGTTGAAAGCGAGTCTCGGTACTAAAAGTAAAAAAGCATCCTAATGGCTCTGACTCAATATAATAAGAAGCGCAATTTCAAAGAAACCTCCGAGCCATCGGGGAAAGTGAAACAGTCTGAAACCACGCTCCAGTTCGTAATACAGCGGCATAAGGCCTCCCGTCTACACTATGATTTTCGACTGGAGATGGAGGGAGTGCTGAAGAGTTGGGCAGTGCCGAAGGGCCCGTCACTCAATCCACATGATAAGCGGCTGGCGATGATGGTGGAAGATCACCCCTATGATTATAAGGATTTCAAGGGAGTAATTCCGGAAGGAAATTATGGCGCCGGCATTGTCGAGATATGGGATAGTGGCACATACACCGACATTGAAAACAGCGAAGCTAAAACCCGGGATAAAAAATTGAAGGCGGGGCTCAAAGAAGGGAACCTGAAGATTCAACTTTTCGGGAAAAAATTGAAAGGCGAATTTGCGCTGATAAAATTAAAAAAGGCTGAAGATAATAGCTGGTTGCTCATAAAGCACAATGACGAACATGCGGTTGACACTGCATACAACAGTGAGGATGAAACGCCCAGGTCTTCACCGATAAATAAGTGGCTCGCTGAAAATAAAAAGCCTGCGAAAAAAAAAAGTACGTAGCTACTTCTATTAGCGATGGAAAAAAGCTCCGCGAATTTATTAAGCCAATGTTAGCAGGCGATTCGGAAAAGCCTTTCGACGGCAAAGACTGGTTGTTCGAAATAAAATGGGATGGCTATCGGGCTATCGCGGAAGTCAAACACAAGAACCTCTCTCTCTATTCACGCAATGGTATTTCCTTTCTCCAGACATATCCTTTTATCGCCGAAGAATTACGGAAAGCAGGGTTAAATGCCGTACTGGACGGCGAAATTGTCGTTTTGGACGAAGAGGGGCAGCCGAGTTTTCAGTTGCTGCAACACTATTCAGAAAATAAGGATAAGCCCATTATCTATTATGTGTTTGATCTCCTGGAAATGAACGGCCATGACACAACCGGGCTTGAATTGATTCAGCGTAAAGAGCTTCTGAAAGAGTTGCTTCCGGAAAATCCTGTGATTCGATATTCTGACCACATATTGGAAGAAGGAATTTCTTTCTTCAACGTCTCGCGGGAAAAAAATCTCGAAGGCATCATGGCAAAGCATATTCACAGCAATTACCTGCCGGGAAAAAGAACAAAGGAATGGCTGAAGATCAAGCACCACCAGACAGAGGAAGCTATTATTGCGGGTTATACCAGTCCGGCAGGGGCACGCAAATATTTTGGTGCACTGATATTAGCAATGTTGCAGGATGACGAACTCGTGTACATTGGACATACGGGCACCGGTTTTGATCAAAAGACATTGAAAGAAATGTATGAATTGCTGCAGCCGTTAGTGCAGGATGCGTCACCGTTCGGCGAGAAGATAAAAACAAATATGCCAGCCACCTGGGTGAGGCCAGAGTTGGTATGTGAAGTAAAGTTCTCAGAGAAAACACGGGATGGTATGTTGCGGCATCCGGTATTTCTTCAGCTACGGGATGACAAGGATAAAGCAGAGGTGGTATTAAAATCAGAAGGGGCGGATGGCAAAAAATCGAATTTAAAAAGTGCCAGGACGTCTTCCAATAAAGGTCAGATCTTAAAGTCTGCATCGAAATCCGCAACACAGAACAAAAAGCAATCTGCTTCGGGCACTAAGCCCGCGAGCCTTAAAAAGCAAAGTGTGCCGGCCAGGATTCTTAATGGTTCAGGGGACCAGGTATTGAAAATTGGTAAAGAGAAAGTAAAGGTCACAAACCCAGGTAAGACTTATTTTCCTGCAGACGGTATCACTAAAGGGGATGTGATTACCTACTATGCGTCCATGTCTAAATATATTCTTCCCTACCTGAAAGGCAGGCCTGAATCTCTTCTGAGAAATCCTAACGGCATAGCGCAACCGGGATTTTTTCATAAAGATGCAGGCGAGATCGCTCCATCATTTGTGGAAGTTGAAAAGGTGCATTCTGCTTCGTCCCGCAAAGTGATTGACTACATTTTATGCAACAACTTGCCGACACTTCTTTACATGAACAACCTGGGCTGTATTGAAATTAATCCCTGGCACTCCCGGGCTGGTTGGCTAGACAATCCCGATTACCTGATGATTGATATTGACCCTTCTGATAAGAATACTTTTGACCAGGTAGTAGAGTGTGCTTTGGTGCTGAAAGATATTTTTGATAAAGCTGGCGCTCCGAGTTTTTGCAAGACTTCCGGCGCCACGGGTATGCATGTGTACGTTCCCACTGCAAAAAAATATTCCTACGAGCAGGTAAAAGATTTTGCTTACCTCATCTGCATGCTGGCAAACCAGCAGCTAAGAAATACTACTACCCTGGAGCGAAACCTGAAAAAAAGAGGTGACAAACATATTTATCTCGATTACTTACAAAACAGGCGCGGTCAAACCATTTCTTGTGTATATAGCCTGAGGCCAAAACCAGGAGGTCCTGTTTCTACGCCATTAAATTGGGAAGAAGTTAAATGCGGAATCACACCAACCGATTATAATATTTATAATGCGCTGGAAAGAACCTCGAATGTTGGAGATTTATTTAAAGGAGTCCTTGGGAAGGGTATTGATATGAAGTCTTGCCTGGAGAATTTGTCAGGCTAAATAGCCAATATTCGCCTAAAAAGGTTTTTTTTCTTAGGTACTGCATTGAGAGCGTCTTCGTCGGTGTCTTTTGTAGCAACCACCTGGGTGATGCCATACTGAAGTGCAGCCCCCAGGGCCCGTTTTACAATACCGGCGGACTTACCCACGACCATTTTACGGGAAAAATATCCGGCACCAAGGCCAAGAGCTAACTTAAAAAGTCCACCCTTCAACTTTGGATTTTGTTGTACTTCGTTTACTGTGCTTTTGAGAATGTTCGTCGGCTTTAGGCTAACAAGGATATCGTGAAACTGATCTTTAATACCCTGCTCCTGCATATCAGCCTTAGTTTTAAGCCTGGCTATTGCAGTGTGCAGGTCATCAGTATTGGCAATTTTTAAAAGCTTATTGTCCGCTATCTCTTCCGTATCCATTTTTCTATTTCTTTAGGCTTCGCTCTACTGATCAATTAATTGGCTAAGCAACTTGTTCTCGACGGGTGTCTTGAGCAAGGTGTTTCTCATAGTAAAAACAATGAACCCGATGATAAGGTAGATACCTGCGACAATCAGGAAGCCCAGGATATTTGAATCCAGAAGGCTACCTATCCATAACGCTAAGCCTATCGAAAGGCAAAAGATGAAGGTGAAAAATATCATCAGCAATATCATCATGCTGATAAGATTTGAGGCAAAACCTGACGCCTTGTTGATCGCAATCAATTTAATAAGCTGCAGACGGGTTTCGGCATAGCTTTTCACATCATCTATAAGCATTTCTATTCCGGTAGGCTTGTTGTCCATTATCCTTTTTTTATCATCGGGTCCTTGTACTAATCTTCATTCGAAAACCATTCTACGTATTCAGGGTATTTCTTACATCACCCCTCATAGCATTGGCCTTATCTTTCGCCTGGTTTACGAAGTCGTCTCCTGCTTCTTTTCCTTCTGATACAAGGCTTGATACTTTTTGCTTTGCCTTGTCATATTTTTCTGAAACCACGTCTGCATATTCGTTATACCTGTCTTTGACAGAATCAGCCAGATCAGATCCTTTTTCCGCAATTCGTCTGCGTGTTTCAGTTCCTTTTTCAGGTGCAAATAAAATTCCTAATACAGCGCCAGCAGCAGCTCCTGCCAATACGCTTGCTAATACTTTTCCTGAGCCCATAGTTTTAAAGTTTTAAAAGTTATAAATTTTCATTTTTATGTACAGGTGGTATATACATACAATATACTGCCAAAACTCACTTAACCATTTTGAATCCTTTCAATCTCTCTGCTGAAGCGGTTTATAGGTTGTGAAGAATTTTTTTCTCAATCCTATCAACGGTAATTGTTGAGTAAATTTTTTCCCAAACATTATTGGAAACCTACACTTAACTGCTGGTTGTCCGCGACTTTCGTTTTTCCCCCGAACAGATTTGGAATACCCTTTGATACCTTCGCTTAATTGTTTCACGACAACGAAAGGAGCAGTGCCTGTGGAGTACAACAGAATAGAGTTCTTTCTCTTCCGAGTTTCAATTTCTAATAAATGAATAATAAAAAGCATGAATAATAAAAAGCAGGGGATCTCCGGATTCTTTAATGCCTTTGCTGCAGCTATTACCAAGGCCACCGGTAAACCATTAGCCTTTATAATTGCGCTGGCAGTGATACTGGGCTGGGGAATCTCCGGGCCGGTTTTTCAGTTTTCGGATACATGGCAATTGGTGATAAACACCAGTACTACCATTATCACCTTCCTGATGGTATTTGTGATCCAACATTCCCAAAACAAGGATACTATTGCGCTGCAACTGAAACTAAATGAATTAATGCATCTAATGCAAGGGCAAGTAACCGCCTGATAAGCATCGAAGATCTGTCAGAAAAAGAGCTGGAAGTGATAAAAAAATTCTACGTTCACCTTGCAGAGTTGGCTAAAGATGAAAAATCAATTTTCAAGACCCACTCGCTCGATGAAGCAAAGGATAACAATGCGGAAAAAAACAAAAGAAAGTAACTAATTAAAATTTGAAATGATGAACACAAAAGGAATTGCAATTTTGGTATCTATGCTCTTAATCTTTTCTGCAACGCTTTCAAGCTGCGAAGCAATTGGCGGAATTTTTAAGGCGGGCATGTGGGTAGGAGTTATCTTCGTTATAATCATAGTAGCCCTCGCGATCTGGCTTATTAACCGTTTCAGGAAATAAGGTGTAGAATCCAATATTCAACGATAGGCTCACCGGACACATCCGGGAATTTAAATGTCCGAAATGCTATTTCACTACTGCTCAAGGTATGGTTAAACACTTAGTGGACAAAGTTGCTGACCGCGTGAGAGTTGGCTACATTGCCGCGTTTTTACTTTTAGTGCTATCATATATACTCACGTTCTACTCAGCCCAAAAGCTTATAAAACAAGCGAACCTCGTTACGCACACTAATGAGGTTATTTACAATTTGGATTACGTGATGTCCGCCGTTCATCGGAGTGAATCCGACTTCCGGGGATACTTGGTTACGGGTAACCGCGAATTACTGAGCAGCTTCCAGAATGAAAAACGGATTGCCGATTCGACCCTTGACCATGTTCAGTTGCTGACAACTGACAACCAAAATCAGCATTTAAACTTATCTGCATTAGCAGTACAGATGCATCGGCTTTTTGCAACCGTCGATAACTACCTGCTAACGTTTGAACAAAATGAAAATGGAATTACAGCTGCTGCGAGTGAAGCTGTTACGACAGCAATAATGATGATGTCCGAACTTGAAAAAGCCGTAAAGGTTAGTCAGAATGAAGAAAAAGGATTGCTGGGCGAACGATCTACGCAACTTTCGCGGTATACAGACACGATCCAGTTGATTAATCTCATTTCGATAGGGCTGGCCATCGTCCTGACTGTATATTCCATCAGCACATTTAGTAGAGAAAATAAAGCAAGGCGAATTGCTGATTTCAAGACAGCCGAGTACCGGTTGCAATTGGAGCAACGATTTGAGGAATTGGCTAAAGTGAACCTGGAGCTGATAGAATTGCGAAACATTGAGAAATTTTCCGTCACAGGGCGCATTTCAAGAACGATCGCACATGAAGTGAGAAATCCTTTGACCAACATCAATCTCGCCGTGGAGCACTTGAAATCAGAGAAAGATGCTTCCGAAGATGCACAAATGTTATTTGAGATGATCACCCGGAATACCAGCCGCATCAACGAACTCATAAGCAACCTGCTCAATTCCACCAGAACCGCGGAGATGACTTTGGAAAGCGAAAGCATCAACAATATTCTTGATCAAAGTCTTCAGTTTGCAGAAGACCGTGTTGAATTAAAAAAGATCAGGGTGGTAAAAGAATATTCTGATGATATCTGCGAGATAATGGTAGATAAAGAGAAAATTCACATTGCCTTTCTAAATATCATCGTAAATGCCATCGAGGCGATGGAGGAAAATGGAACGCTCTACCTTACTACTAGGGATGACAATGAGAAATGCGTCGCAATAATTCGCGATACTGGTAAGGGCATGAGCAAATCTGATGTGTCTAAACTTTTTGAACCTTACTTCACTACGAAAGAAAATGGTAATGGCCTTGGCCTTACAAATACACAGAATATTATTTTGGGGCACAATGCAAAAATTATTGCGGAAAGTGAGTTAGGCCGTGGCACTACGTTCACTGTTATTTTAAATTATGCCGCGACAAAATGATACTTTTCTTCCGAAAATAAAAACCCCTGCACATTTATGCAGGGGCAATAAGATGTGTTGGAATTGAAGATTATAATCCCTGGATCCAGTCTACTACTTCTTCTTTAGTTTTACCAATCTTCTGTTGAAGTCGTCCAACGAGTTCTTCGTCTTTACCTTCTTCTCTTTTTAAATCATCATCTGTAAGATCTGCATAGGCCTGTTTTATTTTGCCTTTGGTCTCATGCCAGTTTCCTTTCATTTTCAATTTCCAGCTTTCCATACG
>JBBQSI010000170.1:0-7211 GCA_038213975.1 Chitinophagales bacterium | reverse complement strand
TACCGGGCCTGAAAAGAAAGAGAAACTTTTTAATGGAAAGGACTTAACCGGCTGGACCGTACACGGTACGGAAAAATGGTACGTGGAGGATGGCTTACTCATCTGTGAGAGCGGCCCGGACAAGCAGTATGGTTATCTCTCTACCGACAAAGATTACAAGAACTTTATCCTGACCCTTGAGTTCAAACAGGACGATAATGGTAACAGCGGTGTGTTTTTCAGATCACACATTCCCGAGGGTGTAAAGATCAGTGGCTGGCAGGCTGAGGTCGCGCCGCTTGATGGCCATACCGGTGGTATCTACGAATCTTATGGACGCGGCTGGCTGATACAGCCGAAACCCGAAGATGAAAAGTATTTAAAAATGGGAGAATGGAATACGTACAAAGTAAAAGCCGACGGCGATGAAGTAACGACCTGGCTCAACGGTCATAAAATGTGTCATATCAAAGATCAGAAGATCGGGGAAGGAAATGGCTTTATTGCGTTGCAAATTCACGAAGGTGGTGGTATCAAAGTAAGCTGGAGAAATATTGAAATCAAAGAATTGAAATAGTCAAATAGTTTTGGCAAAAGATTGCAAAAAAGCCCCGGCAGGAAATTCCTGCCGGGGCTTAAAGTTTTCAAGAGTATTATTTCTTAGTAAGGACTGATCGTTACCCTGATCACATGCTTGTCTGCGGGATAATCAAATTCGTCATCGACTTTATTCACTTTCATTTTCTCATCTACACCAGTATTTGGTGCCGACTGGCGGATTATCTGGTTCGGCCCGTAGCCCGGTTCTTCATTTTTTTCGGTGCCTGCATCCCAGAGATAAATCTCAGACGTAACGTCGCCATTTTTTTGACTGTGGCTGTTGTATAATTTGATGCCATCATCACCGGGAGCATAAAAAAGGTCGTTTGACTGCACGAACATGGTGGCAAGCGAGAGATAGTCATCGTTGGATGCGGTGAAAGAAAATTTGTATTGCATACCGGGATGAAGTGGGCCGGGTTGTGCAGCGCCATCGGGCTTATTAAATATTTCACTGTGCTTCACGCCTTGCTTTCCTTTCAGTGACATGCCCAGTTTTGCCGGATCACCATCTTCCGCAACACCTTCCAGTCCCTCGCCATAATCAAATGCACCCTTAGTAAATATTGGCATGACACCTTTCTTATGCACGGCCCAGGCACCTGGTGACAACAGATGTGTTATACCTGTGTTTGCGGCAACGTACTCGCCGAGCATCATCGCGCTGCCATCCTCTGCGATAGCCTCGATACCCTGCCCGCGGTCTGCCTCACCCGGTGTAAACAACGGCGAGTCACCCATATGCACTACCCACACACCCGGGGAAACCGGCGCGGGAAAATTTCCATTACTCGTCTTCAGCGCATTGTTTTTAGAAACATTTTCTATGGTTACCATGAAGTAATAGTCAGAAATATGCTTCACCATCACGTGAATTACTTCGCTTACTGACGGGTAGGCAAAATTATCTGTAGCTACCATGCTAAGCTTTTGCACCACGCCATTTTCTGCCGGGCCGGTATTAGGGCCTGATTGATTGGTTACCGTGTTTGGCCCTACTGCAGGCTCCTCATTTATTTCGGTTCCTGCGTCCCACAAATATACCTGGTTAGTTACGTCCTGGGAAGCAATAGGGGCGCCGCTGTTATCATACAATGCTATGCCCATTTCGTCAGGAGCAAAGAACACATCATTGGTAGCAGCCAGCATTACGGCAAACGACATTTTCTGCCCTTTCCCGGCTTTTATTTTGAATTCATATTTATTACCCGGCTTAAGCGCACCCGGCTTTTCCTGCCCGACTGGCGTATTGATAATGCCGGAGCCCAGGTACATTTTTGCTTCTGAAACATTTTCAATAGTTACGGTAAATTTATTTTTCTCCTTTGGTTCATGGTCCTGTTTTTTACAGGAGACAAATAGCAAAGGGAGCGCTAGCATGCTGAAGAAAAGCTTTTTCATGTTGTTGATTTTTCGGTTAATTAATTATGTTAAGAAATCCGGCGTGACGCCGTGATTTACAAATTCAAAATGCTGGGGATAGTTTGATGTTCGACTTAGTAACTCATACGGGGGATGGGAAAGGTCGGTTGCAATTCTCTGAAAAATTTAATAGGTACCAGTAGCTGGCCGAACTTCGGTTTAATAATGTACAGGTCTTATGTAAAGTGTCTTTGCTCATATTTTTAACTGGCCTCGGCGCCAGCGCTTCGCGGGAACAAGCGACTGATAGGTAGCAATTAAAAGTTTGGAGGTAATAAAAAACCCCGCAAATGCGGGGCTTAATAATTATTGGTAATGAAAATTATATTTTTTTACTGCAACGATTGTAGCAATGCTTCTTAATTTGCTCATAGCTTTTTACGGGCTGCTGCCTGATCGACTGCATCTTATTGAAAGTTGATTTCTTTTTAGAAAGATTGATGGGAAATCCAACCCGCACATTCCACATAGATGTAGAGGATTGAAACTTTGTATTTGCCGGCTTGTTACCCTGGATGCTCGTAATTATTTGATCATTTTTGCCAAGGCTGTTGAGATAGTTAACGTTGATGATAAAAGAACTTGACCTGCCTTTTCCGAACTCGAATCCCAGGCCACTGACAAGTGCGGTGCTCATGTTGCCGGCACTATAAACAAAGGCTGGTGCAGCCCCTGGGGCCACGTCCAGGCCGAACGTGCCTTTCACGGGTAGGTATGCAATACCTAAAGAAGGCTGCATACGCATCCAGGTATTTTTAGATGAAGATTTTGCCGGCGTTTCTCCCAGCTTACTATGACAACCTGATTTGTAAACGTAACTTCCACATCGGGACTTATAACCTGCAGATGTTTTTGATGATGAAGCGGAAGCTTTTTGGACTGTGCCTTTTTTCAGAATAATTTTTGGGGTGCTTACCATATAGCCACCTTCCAGCCTGGGCAAGGCTTTGCCATTTGAAGAAGCAAAATTGTTCATAACATTTTCGGGATCATGAAAAGTCATATTTACAACAGACCGGCTTGTACCAAGGGCAATGTAAGGACCATGCCCTTGCTTGAAAAGATAATTCAGCCGGAGGGAAGTCTGGGGCATATTAATGGCCCGCGCCGGCGAAAATGCAGAGCCGTCATTGATCCTAACTTTTGTCATTGAATTTTCCAGTCCAAATTGTGGAAGTAAGGATAACTGTGCGTCAGCGGAATAAAAAAAGATACAGCAAACGGAAAGTAGGATTGAGAATCTCATAACGTTTGATTTTGGGGTTGAAGAAAATTAGTTTCAGGTATTCTAAAGTTAGGCAAATTCAACGGACGTGAAAAAGAGATGGATGAATGGTAGCATTGAAATAAAAATCACTACATAATGTTCTCAACCTACAGGTGTTGTAATTAACGTGTTGTTATTTTCAAACCGGGGACACCATCTCACACTTACTCTCGCGGGGCCGTCATGCAGTTTTTCTTTCTCTAAACAATAAGTTTCATTTTCTACAACTTTTCTTGAAGAATTGCAATGGAGCCTGTAGCAGGTGGATCAACAATTTGATCAACTGAAATGAGGATTTTCAGGACGCAGGCTTCAAACCTTTTAGCGAACTCTTAGAAGGATGAATCATCCGCTGTAGGCCCGTAAGTCTTTGGCAGCGGCACATTCAACATTCTCAGGAAAATACCAAGCTGTGCCCGGTGATGGATCATTTGACCAAGCGCATGCCGGATCACTTCGTATTTACTCAATTTCATCAGCACCTGCTCTCCCATACTCATCGTCCAGGTTGGCAGCAGATCTTCTTCTTTAGCATTAGCCAAAGCTTCTTTTCCCTCTGCCAGCGATTTGTCAAAGAGGTCCAGGATATCCTGCGTCGATGAAACTTCGGCCTGCTCGTAAGTTTGCGCCGCAAAGTCCAAACCTTCAGTGTGCAAGCCCATGGAGATCCATCCTGCAAGTTCTGCGATATGAACTGCCAATTGCTTCATGGTCATATTTTTCTCATGGGGCTTAAAATCAAATTTTGCTGTCGGTACCAGCGATAGCAGTTTCCGGGTTGCGATTACTTCTTGTTCCAGTTCTTTTTGAAGTAATGGGATTATTTCCATCGATGAGTTATTTAAATTGAATTTACAATGCAACAATTTACCTTAAAATTTTCGGCAGTGAGATTTTCGAAATAGGAATTCCGCAATAATATCAGAAACTTAATCTGTGTAAGGATTTTCTTTCGTGGAGGCTTCGGTGAGTTTTCATCCTGGTTGTCTACTTGCGGGAATATTTGCAGGATCGATGAGTTAGTTGTCTTGCCGGAATTTATTGAATATCCAGTTTTCAGGTTTCGCTAATTTGCAGCCCACCCAAAAATTAAAAAGATGGAAGAATTATTTATAAAGATGGTAATGGATGCCTGGCACACCAGCCTGAAAAGAACAGAGGATCTTCTCAACAACTTAAGTGATGATGCCCTGAAAAAAGAAACGGCTACAGGAAGAAATACCGGCGTCTATCTTCTCGGGCATCTCGCTGCAGTGCATGACAGGATGATGGCGTTGCTTGGCATCGGCGAACCGCTACGGCCGGACTTGTTTGAAAAATTTGTGTCAGAAGCTGAAAATAAAAATCAACCAACATCTTCTATTCCTGACCTGAAAGCCTACTGGAAAGATGTGCACGCTTCGCTGAATGAAAAGCTCAATCGCCTTACGCCGGAGGAATGGTTTCAAAAACACACCTCCGTATCTGAAGAAGACTTTGCAAAAGAACTGCACCGCAATAGGTTGAATGTGGTTATCACCAGGACGAACCACCTGGACTATCACCGGGGGCAGTTAATTTATCTAAAAGAAAAATAGACTGGGCGAAATAAGTTTATTTATACATGAATATTTTGAAAGGAATCCCTTTTGATTTTCTAAGAAAATATGACAATGGAAAATTTTGATAAAGTAGTCATTCACGCCGCCAGGGTGGGCGAACTGCCTGTATTGAAAGAACTGGTTGACAAAAAGGCTAACCTGAATGCACGCGATGAAAAGGGATACACACCATTGATCATTGCCTGTTATAACAACCAATTAGAGGCTGCCAAATTTTTACTCGAAAATGATGCTGATGTAGATGCCCAAGACAGTGGTGGTAATACTGCACTCATGGGTGTAGCGTTCAAAGGATATCTTGACATTGCCGCGTTGTTAATAGAGCATGGCGCCGATCTAAATTTGCACCACGGTAACGGTGGCACCGCCCTCATGTTCGCTGCAATGTTTGGCAGAAATGAAATGCTTAAATTTTTGCTGGATAGGGGAGCAGATAAAACAATGCTTGACACGAGAGGGTTATCAGCTTTGGATCTTGCTGCGCAGCAGAACAATGTCGAAGGAGTGAAGTTGTTGGAGGGTTGACTGTCTAAGTGATAAGGGAGTTTTCAAAAAATCATTTTGCCCACTTTCAAAGCAAGCTTTTTTTAATGGGGAGGTTATTTTACAGCGCTTTCATTTTATTTGCCCGGGCATCATGTGTCAATTCAGCCAGGCCGAGTTTTTCCATGAGCGGGGGAATATACATCCCAAACCTTCCGCGAAAACCTTTCTTTAAACCGTACCAGCCGCTCACCGGATTTTTTTCAGAGCGGGCCCACGCCTCAACTGTTCCTTCTTTTGCCGGCTTTTGTTCATCTGCGCTGCCAAGTTCCATCCAGTCACCATGCTTTTTTAGCATCGCATGCAAGTCATCCAGGCACCGGAAATCATAAAGTAATACCGTTTTGCCCACCGTGCAGACTAACATTTCCTTACCATCTTTTTGATCAGCGTACATAGTGTATTCAGAAGAGAGGGGAGGGGTCTTTAGCAATACAGGCTCTGCTTTCGTCCCGATGTTGTATTTCATTTTCTAATTTTTTTTAGTTTGATAAATCGGTTCAGAATTCCAAATGGCTTTTGTTATCTGGACATAAAAATAAAATTTCCATGTTACAAATGCGGAGTATAAGCTGTCATTTAATCCTTGCGATATATAGTAGCAGTCGCCTGGCATTAGAGCTTGAATATGCAGGCAATACTATCGGGGTTTTTAAAGTTGACTCGAAGGCGAAGGAGCGAAATGAGCAATGTTTTATAAAAGAGAGGAATGCAGTTTTTATAATTCCTAATTTAGTTCGAGCGCCTCACCTGCACAATCTTATCATTTGATCCGTTGCTCGTGGCGATATAAACTTTGCCATCAGGCGAAATGCAAACATCCCTCAGGCGGCCGTAGTCGCCGCTGAAGATCTTAAACACTGAATCAACTTCGCTTCCGTCCGTACTCAGTTTTAATTGGTAAAGTGTCTGGTCTTTTAGGGTGACCATCAGCAAGGAGTTTTTCCATTGTGGGATTGCATCCTGGTGATAGAATTCAATGCCGCAAACTGCCAGTGTCGGCGTCCAGGCATAAATTGGTTCTTTTACATTATTTCCTCCGCAAAATATTTTTTCCGCGTCAGTGTCGCAAAACCCCTGCACATTCGGCCAGCCAAAGTTGCGGCCTTTTTCTATAATGTTTACTTCATCATCATTGCTTGGGCCATGTTCAGAACTATACAACACACCGTTGGCATAAGCGAGGCCCTGTGGATTGCGATGCCCTTTTGTCCAGACCGGGCTGGTTGGATCAGGATTATCAGCGGGGATAGTACCATCAGTGTTTATCCGTAAAATCTTTCCATTCAATGCAGTACCATCCTGGGCAATTGCTGCATTGCCCGCATCACCTGTCGTGATCAATAATTTTTTATCCGGTGTAAAAAGTAACCTGGAGCCATTGTGGATTCCCGCGGCATTTATATTATCCAGGAGGATGATTGGGTTTGATAAAGTATTGTTGGCATAAGTGTATTTCACCACCTTTTCCTTGTAACCGGTGGAGGCACTGTAATCGTACACAACGAATACTTCCGGCGTCGTGTTAAAGTCCGGGTGCAGGGCCATACCAAGAAGGCCGCCTTCACCATTAGCCACTACGTCAGCGATTTTATATACCAGTGTTGCATCGCCATTAGCAGTATCCAGGCGGCTGATGGTGCCGTTCTTTTCCGTCATCCATATTTTGTTATCAGGTCCCCACAAGATTTCCCAGGGAAACAGTAGCTGGTCTTTCAGTACAGTTGTTTCGATAACTGCATCTGATAGCGGTGCTTCACGTGTGGGGTCTTTTTTATTACAGGCAGAAAAAGTAATTA
>JBBQSI010000169.1:0-7360 GCA_038213975.1 Chitinophagales bacterium | reverse complement strand
AGATTAAGTGCAAATGCGTCTGATAATGGTAGCATATCAAAAGTTGAATTTTACAGTGGTAGTGCGCTGATAACAACTGAAAAATATGCACCTTACGATTGGACATGGAACAATGTGGCTTCAGGTAGCTATAAAATTACTGCTAAGGCATATGATAATGAAGGCAATTCCACAACTTCATCCATTGTTCCAATCACTGTTGGTGGCGGTACCCCGCCAAGTGTGACAATAACGAGTCCTTCAGCTAATGATAATTTTGCAAGTCCTGCATCTGTAAGAGTTACTGCTTCGGCTTCAGATCAATACGGCAGCATTACGAAAGTGGTGTTTTACAGCGGGAATACGCTATTGAAAACGGAATATACCGCCCCTTATGACTTTACCTGGTCAAACGTAACGAGCGGAAAATATCAGATCACGGCAAAAGCCTACGATAACGATGGAAATGTCACTACATCTGCACCGGTAGTAATTTCTGTAGGTGCTCTTACCACTGCCAGCACTGGCAGCAGAGTTGCCGGTGTCGCCGAGTTAAATATTAATCAACCTAATACTGGAATGTCTCCTGCAGAGTTTAGCCAATTCAAGCTGTATCCAAATCCTACGAGGGATTATATCAACCTGGCTGTTGGTACCGAGTTCTCGATAGGCGAGCCGGTGGTGATATCAATCTTAAATATCTCGGGAGCTGTTACAAGACAGATGAATATTTCAGCTTCTACAAATACCCGCATCGATGTTTCTTCCCTGGCACCTGGAACTTACATTCTCAGGCTTGCCGGAAAAAGTAAAACCATTGCAAAAAAATTCATTAAGCTACAATAAGAGTAGCAGATACGTATTGCTTGTTTAGATTGACTGTGAATAACTTGAATTAGGATCCAATGAAAGTATCCGGTAAAAAATGGCTCTTGGGCATTTGGCCGGATACTTTTTTTTTCAGTAGAGTTAACATATCCTCTTTGGTAAAAAGAAATACTTTTCTCACTCCACCTTTTCGTTTTACCCGGACTGTCGGTTAGGTGCAGGATAGCTACATAGATTAATTTCAAGTCCTTTCAGTATAAACGATTGCATGCAAAAGTTTCACAGTTTCTTTTACACGTTTTTATGTTCCATTTTCATCCTGCAGACTGGAGCAGGGCAGCAGGTAGGCCGCCCAATTGCCATAAAGACTGAATATCTAAGTAATCCCATCGGCATACAGGAAGACATTCCCCGGTTCTCGTGGGAATTTGAAGAGAGTGAACCTGGCTTTCTGCAATCAGCCTGTGAGATCATAGTAAGTGACAATCTCCAGGACATTCAGAATACTAAAGGGAATATCTGGTCAAGTGGAAAGATACAATCGCAGGAAAATATCCAGGTTTTATATAAGGGACCTCCCTTGAAGTCATTTACGCGATACCAGTTTAAGATAAAAGTCTATGATAGTAATGATCAACCTTCGGAATGGAGCGGTGTAAATTGGTTCGAGACGTCGGCTCTTCAGACCTCAGATTGGAAGGCAAAATGGATTGGTGACGGTTCAGTAAATCCATCAAGCGATTCAGCATATTACCAACCTGACCGCATGCCATTGTTCCGAACAGATTTTTCAACAAAGAAAAAAATTAACCGGGCAGTTTTATACGCTTCAGGAATGGGCTACTATGAAGCCTACCTCAATGGAGAAAAAATTGGTGACCGCGTTCTTGATCCTGGGTTTACTACTTATGCAGAGGAGGTTCTTTTCTCAGCATATGACGTCACTGGTTACATTAAAAAAGATAATACACTGGGTTTTATGTTAGGCAACGGTTGGTGGAATCCTTTGCCCTTCAAATTTTTTGGCAGGTGGGATCTTCGTGATTACCAACAAACGGGCAGACCCTGTGTTTTTGCAGAGCTCCATATTTCATACGGAGATGGTTCTGTTGAAAAAATAGTCACGGACGAAAAATGGAAATATTTTCCAGGACCTGTAGTCAAAAATAATATTTACCTGGGCGAAACTTACGATGCCCGGCTGGAGGTCCAGGACTGGAGCAGATCTGTAAAGCAAAAAGTCGCCTGGAAAAATGCAGAAGTTGTTGAAGGGCCTTCAGGAAAGCTATCCAGCCAAATGCAGCCGCCCATCAGAATCACTCAAATTGTGAAACCTGTAAAGATCACACGGAGAGGTGCCGACACTTTCATGGTAGACATGGGTCAAAATTTTGCGGGCGTTGCCCGGATTCATGTGAAAGGTGAAGCAGGAAGAAAAATTAGCCTTCGCTATGGGGAAGACGTTTTCGAAGATGGCTCTCTCAATGTGATGACAACTGTGGCGACGCAAATAAAAAAAGGCGGAATAAAGGGCGGACCAGGTGCGCCCGAGACCGCCTGGCAGGAAGATGCTTATATCTGTAAAGGTCACGCAATTGAGACCTGGCACCCGAGATTTACTTTTCATGGTTTTCGCTATGTGGAAGTTTCAGGGTGGTTAGGTGACATGGCTTTACGTGATATTGAGGGATTGCGAATGAACTCGGATTTGCAATCAACAGGAAATTTTGCCTGCTCCAATCAGCAATTAAATAAACTGCATGAAATTATACAATGGACATTTTTAAGCAATGTGTTTAGCGTGCAATCAGACTGCCCCGGCCGGGAAAAAATGGGATATGGCGGAGATATGGTAGCAACAGCGCAATCATTCATCTACAACTACCAAATGGCTCAGTTTTATCGAAAAGCAGTTAGTGACTTTTCGAACGACCAACGGCCGGAAGGCGGCATTACCGAGATCGCACCGTTCACTGGCATTGCAGACAGGGGCTACGGTGACCTTTCGGGGCCATTGGGCTGGCAACTTGCTTTTCCGTTTTTGCAAAAACAACTATACGATTTTTATGGAGATAAGAAGATCGTCGAAAATAATTATGCCGCCTTTGTGAAGCAAATGGATTTTCTTCAATCCAAAGCAGTTGATCATCTTTTTTATTGGGATATCAGCGATCATGAAGCACTTGATGCAAAACCGGAAGCTTTTTCCGCTTCAGCTTTCTATTATCATCACGCAGTGCTTGGCGAATTCTTCGCTTCAGTACTAGATAAGCCTGCTGATTCAGCACGTTACCATATTCTCGCGGAGAGTATAAAAAATGCAATCGTCAGGAAATATCTCGTGCAGCAAACAGGAAGGTTTGATAATGCTACGCAAAGTGCGCAATTGTTCGCCTTATACTATCATGTTTCACCCGAAGACAGTCTCTCCTTCGCCAGGTTGGTAGATGAGTTTCATCGTCATGATGACCATCTTTCCACCGGTATATTTTCGACGGCCATGCTCTTCAACGTGCTTGGGGAAAGAAGCGAACACGAGTTGCTTTATAAAATAGCAACACAGCCGGACTTTCCGGGCTGGCTTCATATGTTGAATAATGGTGCCACTACTTTATGGGAAACATGGGCATACCCCGAAACTGGCCCGTCGCAGAACCATCCTATGTTTGGATCAATTGAAGAATGGTTTTATGAAACGCTTCTCGGGATAAATAATGGTGGAAATGCTTTTAAAGATATTATCATAAAGCCGCAGCCATCTGGAGATCTCACCTGGGCAAAAGGAAACTATCATTCTATCCGCGGCAACATCACCAGCGACTGGCGGATATCTGATGGCAAATTCAAACTAACTGTAGCTGTTCCTCCAAATACAAATGCCCGGATTTTTGTGCCCGCCCTGCCGGGCGAAAAAATTTATGTGGATGCTACATCGTTAAACTTGCCGTATGAAAATGGCTATTCCATTTTTGAATGTGGCTCCGGCACGTATCATTTTTCCACCCGCGCAAAAACCGTTTCGTATAAGTAGGGGCTATTTTTTCGTAAACTACAATTCCTCCGCCGACGTTATAAGGAAGTGATTAAAGAAAGTATAGGCAACACTTACAGAGATGCCCGGGAAATGAACCTGTAAGGATTCCGGCGTTTTTCGATCGTTTGGTCCAGTATAAATCGTGCTGCGGTTTCACCCATCTTGTGATGATCTGTAGAAATTACAGAAATGCCATCAAGTAATATTTCTTTCAACGGTGTGTCATTGTAAGAAACCAAACCAATGTCTTTCCCAATTTTAAAATTTTGGTTCCGGGAACACTTTATAAGATTAGCCAGGTCAATCTCCTCAATAACCACATATACTTGTTTTTTTTCCAGCACTGCGTCTTCGTAGATCGTATTTTCAACGTGGTGTTTGAAATCATTTTGCTGGCAAAACTTCCTGAAGCCATCAATAATTTCGAGAGGATAGAGAGAGCCGGGATGAACCATGATCAATTCATCGTACATTTTAAATGCTTCAAGCTGCGTTTCCATAGCTTCTGCAATATCGTTTTCAAAATCCTGGTACACAACGGCACATTTCTCATCCAGATTCAAGTCCTTATCTAGCAGTATTAGTTGTTCCGGGGGTATTTGTTTCAAAATCTCAATGGCCTTATCTGTATCACCATAAAAGTGCGGCATTACAGCGTAGTAATCATATTCTCCAATCCCGCTCGACACAATGTCCTGTAACACTTTAATGTTAGAATGATGAATCTTAAGGTCAACGTGGCCCTTTGGCCCCAATGTTTTTACAAACGAGTCATAGATCATTTTTTTGTAAGAACTCAGCTTATTAAAGATCAATAAAACATTATAACGATTGATAAGGTCAGTCCGGTTGATATAAAATCCCTTTCCTTTCACAGCCGCCAGGATTTTATCTTTTTCCAAAAGATCGTAAGCTTTTTGCACCGTATCGCGTGAAATCAAAAATTCATTACTTAGTTCATTTATTGAAAAAACCCTGTCACCCTTTTTTACCCTGCCTTGCTTAATTGCCTTAGTTACAGAGTTGACAATCTGTAAATATTTAGGCGTCTTTCTTGAAGGGTCTATCTCAAAAATGGAATCCATGCAATCGTTTTTGCAGCAGAACTGCGTGTAGGCTGTACCGTAAATGTAAAATATTTTTCCCGGCTCCCGGGAAGCTGCCTGCGGTTCCATCCCAGCGCCAAGCTATCAATTATTTGCATCTGCTTCAGTATATGCAATTGGACTTTGAGAAACAGGAACCATCCCTAATTCTTCCCTGTAATCCTGCAGTTCTTTCTGCTTCATGAGTTCATGTTTCTTCAGGTCGGTCTCAGAAGTGATTACTTTTTTCCGGACATCGTTCCTTATTCGTAATTCTGCTTCGCTGAGATATTCATCGTATGGTCCTTTGCTGGTAAGTCCCTTCCAGGTAACCGGCAAGATGTCAACCAGTACGAAGAACATGATGAGAAACCAGGTAGTGATGCGGATTACCTGGTTATCCGCCGTCAGTCGCGATAACGATTTTTCCCTTTCCAGGTAATCATGACTGAAAGTAAGCCTTGCAAGTTGGGCTCCCTGCGCTGAATCCAGGTTCCTGATGGATGAAATATTCTCAATTTTTTTTGAACCGATCACAGCCTTTTGATTAGCCAGCCTGTTATACAGGCGATTGAGGTAAGCTGTATCATATTTGAAAGTTGCTCCTTCGCCAGCTTTCCCCGTCGTGCGATCATCGTTTCTCACTACCCCTTTTATTTCATCGTGCAAGATGCTTTCCTGCAGGTGAATCGTATCCAGCAGCGCATCCAGGGTATTCTCAATAGTATCATTTTGCAAAGTGAGGGCCTGCTTCCTGGAAGCAAAAACATTTTCGACGCTGTCCATTTTAGCATGGGCGACTTCCTGCATATTTACCTCAATACTTTCGTGAAAATAAAGTAGTACAAGCGGGTGAGCTACGGCAATGCCAACAAAGGCAGAAAACACCAGCCTTGAAAGAAATGTGAGAGAAGTGACGTCCCTTATAATATTCCCTTTTTTTCTAAACGAGGATATGATGAACCTGTCGAAAATAAAAACGATCAATGCCCAGGTGATACCGGCGAGGCCATAAAGCCATGGACTATCTACGAAGGTGGAGATAGCATACATCATGGAAAATAAGCCAAGTGTTGCCGGCACAAGCACCAGTGCACCAAAGCCCGCATGCTTGATGTGTTCTGACCTTGGACAGTTAGCTAAAATGTCTTCATCCGATCCGGCACAGCGAATGAGAAAGCGATAGATGGAAGATTTCACGGCAAACGAATTTTACTTTACGAAATATCCCGGTAGTTATTAAGTATTAATTGCCGGGGGTAAAAGTTTTTCGTTTTCGGTAAAAATTGAGTTGAGTTTCAAAAATAACATTAATGACAAGAGGCGTCAGGTACTTAACATTATTTTAATTTCTTACGGGTTCAGCGGTTTGGCAGAGGGTAGGGTAAATCCGAAAGTGGTGCCTACATTCTGCTTACTTCTCACGTGTATGGTTTCAGCATGTGCCTCCATGATGTGCTTCGCAATGGAAAGTCCGAGACCGCTGCCACCTACCTTTCGGTTTCTTGCAAGATCAGTGCGGTAAAATCTTTCAAAAATTCTCGGCAGGTGTTCTTCGGCTATCCCATGGCCGTTATCACTGATTTCTACCAGCATTTTTTTTCCGGGAATACTGTAGGCGCTGCCTTCTACCATACCGTTTTGCTTCCCATATTTGAGGGAATTGTCAATGAGGTTGATCAGCACCTGCCGGATCTTTTCTTTGTCGCCGTAAACTGTCAACGGTACTTCGCATCCTTTTTTTATAGAACAGCGGATTTTTTTTTCGTCTGCCTTGATCGATAGGGATTCAAAAACTTCCCTGATCAAATCCTGGATTACGAACGGCTGAGACAAGAGCATTCTTTCGCCACTTTCGAGCTTGGTTATTTCATCCAGGTCTGCTACAAGGTTTACCAGCCGATCAATATTTCGGGAGGCATTCCCCAGGAATTTTTTATTCACGTCCGGGTTGGCAAGGGCGCCATTCAGAAGCGTATCAATATATCCCTGGATGGCAAAAATGGGCGTCTTAAGTTCATGTGAAAGGTTGAGTAAAAATTCTTTTCGAAACACTTCATTTTTGCGGAGCAACTCTATCTCCTCGCGGTGCTGCACCGCCCAGTTCTCTACATCTTCGCTTACATCTTCGATGGATTTTTGCGGCAAAATATTTTTGTAGTAAAACTCCTCCCGCTTGCTCGCCTTGGTCTGATAAATTAATTTGTAGAGGATCTTGATCTTGCGATATACAAACCGCTCCACCATGAACCTGATGATGATAAAAGAAACAATGGCAAGCGCTACAAACAGTGCAACGGATGGGATGGTGCCTTCACCATAGAAAAACACGGCAAGCCCTGCCAGGAAGCCAATTGGCAAAGAGGTGTAGATTGCAATCTGATGTGGCGTAAAATTTTTCATCGTCGGCAACAACCTTTTAGAAAGTGCAAAG
>JBBQSI010000168.1:0-7376 GCA_038213975.1 Chitinophagales bacterium | reverse complement strand
AATTAATGAAGTTCTCCATTGATCCCGACCGGCAGAATCTGATTCCTGTGCTGAAAGAAATTTTAAGCATCAGCTCTCAGATTAAAATACTCGGCTCACCGTGGAGCCCTCCGGTGTGGATGAAAGACAACAAAAACTCAAAGGGCGGTAGTCTCATGCCGGAATTCTACGATGCCTATGCCAGGTATTTTATAAAATACATCAAAGCCATGCAGGCTGAAGGCGTGACGATAGATGCTATCACCATTCAAAATGAACCGCTGCACCCCGGTAATAACCCGAGTATGCTTATGTTAGCCGAACAGCAACGCGACTTTATAAAGAATAATTTAGGACCGGCTTTTGATTCCGCGGGTATTAAAACAAAGATCATATTGTACGATCATAATTGCGACCGGCCCGACTACCCCATGACCATCCTGGCGGATGCGGAAGCGGCGAGATACGTGGATGGTTCTGCCTTCCATCTCTATAACGGCGACATCAGTGCCTTATCAAAGGTGCATAATGCTTACCCGGATAAAGCCCTATATTTTACCGAGCAATGGACAGGAGCGAAAGGTGCTTTTAAAGGCGATCTGCGCTGGCATGTGAAAAATGTGGTCATCGGTTCTGTGCGCAACTGGAGCCGCGTCGCCCTTGAGTGGAACCTTGCCAGCGATCCTAACTATGACCCACACACGCCGGGCGGCTGCACGGAATGTAAAGGAGCGCTGACCATCAACGGCTCGGATATAAAAAGAAATGTCGGTTATTATATCATAGCCCATGCGTCGAAATTTGTACCGCCCGGTTCCGTTCGCATCGAAAGCAATAAGGCCGGTAACTTATACAATGCTGCGTTTCTCACACCTGACGGCAGCAAGGTACTGATCGTTATAAACGACAGCGACCAGCAGGCCACTTTTTCGATTCAATCCGGTGGAAAGTATGCTCAAGCGATGTTGTCCGGTGGGGGAGTCGGGACGTATGTGTGGTAGGAGAAGTTTTACATAAATGTAATCCCTGCGAGACTCACGGTCAAACGAATTTACTTGCATTCGTATTTCTACACCGATAGGATAGTTAATTTAAAGCCATTACTAAAAGATGATCATCTCAAGTTCGTTGTCGTAGATTCTCTAAAATACCTCGTGGATCAAGGAAAAAATAAAAATCTATGGATTTGTCATTGTGGCGAATCACATTCATCTCATCTGGGATACAGCACGAACTACATGGAAAAAGAAAGTCCTGCAGCTAGCTTTGCAAAGTATACTGCTCACTAATTCAAAAGTATTTACAGGCTAAAGATCCTAAGCTGTTATCTGAATTCCAATCCCCGAAAGCAGACCGTAAATATCAGTTTTCTAAAAGAGATCTAAAGCAATTCCGTTAACTACCGAAATGAGTTTTTATTCAAAAGTTAGAGTACATCCCTTACAATCCTATTCAACCGAAATGGCAAATTGCTGCATTCCGGAGGATTACAAATGAAGTAGTGCAAAGTTTTATTATGGCGGGCTAGAAGAGTTTGGGATTGTGTCTGATTGCCGGGATTGAGATTGAATTATTCCGGTTGGTGGACACCAACCGGTAAGAAAAAGCTGTTATCGAAATTCAAATCCCCAAAGGCATACCAGCCGGTAAGCAACGTAGTGCAAAGCCTTATTACGATGGAACAGATGAGTGTGGAATATTGACTGATTATCGGAATTGAGATCGAGCATTCCGGTAGGTGTGAACACCAACCGGTAAGTAAGGCTTCAAAAGAATTAACTTACCGTCAAATCCCCCCACAGCCTTAACTACAACAAACAATGAAAAACTTTATTTACTCATTACTCTTTCTGATACCAATAACATCATTCACCCAAAATGCAGACTCCGCCTGGGTCGCCAATAACTACAACAAAAAGGAGATTTACGTCACCATGCGGGATGGTATCAAACTATTTACGGCTGTTTATATTCCAAAAAACACAAATGAGCAGCATCCAATTCTTATAGAGAGAACACCCTATTCCTGTGCCCCGTATGGAGAAAAGAATTTTGAACCAAACTGGTGGGCCAGTTATAAGTTGGCATATCTGAAAAAAGGATACATCATGGTGAAACAGGATGTGCGTGGCCGCTGGATGAGCGAAGATGAATTTGTAAATGTTCGTCCATTCATTTCAAACAAAAAAAGTAAAAACGACATAGATGAAGCCGGCGATACGTGGGACACTATTGATTGGCTGGTGAAAAACATTTCCGGAAACAATGGAAAAGTTGGGGTGCATGGAATTTCTTATCCGGGGTTTTACTCAACGATGGCTGCGGCGAGCAATCATCCTGCGTTAAAAGCCGTCAGCCCGCAGGCGCCCGTTACCAATTGGTTCATTGGCGATGACTTTCATCACAATGGTGCATTTTTTATCATGGACGCATTTGGTTTTTATTCGGCGCTTGGCTCAGGATTTGGTCAGCCGCATCCCCGGCCAACATCAGCTCCCGCCCGTACGGTAGGTTTTCCGGTTCATGATAATTACAAATTTTTTCTGGAGCAGGGCAGTGTAAAAAATATTACAAAATTATTGGGTGATACAATTATTTTTTGGAAAGAGATGATGCAACATCCAAATTATGATGCCTGGTGGAAAGCCCGGGATGCCCGTAATGCAACAAAAAATCTGAAGCCTGCTATGCTTTGGGTAGGCGGTCTGTTTGATGCGGAAGATTGCTGGGGCGCCTGGAACTCATATAAGGCCGCTGAAGAAAACAATCCCGGTAAGACCTTCAACAAGATTGTGGAAGGCCCCTGGTGGCATGACCAATGGGCAGGCAAAAATGGAAGGAGCATCGGCAGCATCGGATTCGGTTCTAATACCAGTGAATACTTTCAACAACATTTTGAAATTCCTTTCTTTGAATACTTCTTAAGAGCCGTCGGGGATGTATCTCAAATTGCGGAGGCTAACATTTTTATCACCGGCGCCAACGAATGGAAAACTTTTGACAAATGGCCACCCTCAGCTACCGAAAACAAATCTTTATATCTGCACGCAAAGGGAAAATTGGATTGGTCAAAGCCTGAAACAAATTTGTCTCCCGAAAACAAAGAGAATAACTACAGTGAATACACGAGTGATCCTTCCAAACCTGTCCCGTATGAAGAAGATGTTCACTTCAACCGCTCAAGAACCTATATGCTGGCTGATCAGCGTTTTGCCTCGCGGCGGCCGGATGTCCTTACTTTTCAAACTGATACTTTAACAGAAGATGTTACGGTAACAGGAAGTGTCTTGGCAGAACTTATGTCATCCATTAGCACTACTGATGCTGATTTTGTTGTGAAGATCATTGATGTATTTCCGGAATACATGGGCTACAATGAGGTAGATATTTATGCTGAAAATGACCCGGCAAATCCCTATCCGCTGGGAGGTTACGAAATGTTAGTTCGTGGTGAAATTATGCGGGGACGATACCGCAACAGCTATGAGAATCCTCAGGCGTTTACTCCCGGTAAAATTGAACAGGTCAAATTTGAGTTGCCCGATATTGCGCATACATTCAAAACAGGCCACCGCATTATGGTGCAGATACAAAGCAGTTGGTTTCCGCTGGCCGACAGAAATCCGCAGCAGTTTATTGACATTTATCATTGCGATGCAAAAGATTTTATAAAAAGCGACATCAAGATCTGGCACGATGCAGGTCATGACTCAAAGATTATTCTACCGGTATTAAAGAATTAACTGCGCAGCATGTGTTTCATCGGAGATTTAAACTTGAAAGGTTATGCGTGCTTACTGTATATCAGCATAAGAATAATTTGGAAAACATAAGACTGTTCGGAACAGTGAATGATTGCCCGGCTTTACAAAAGGGGTTTCGGTTGTAGAGACATTAGCCTTAAAACAAGAAGAGTTCATAAAACCACAAACTAAAACCATTGCTTACAGAAAAAGAAATTCTCGCTCATCTCGATAATTATAAACATGGAACCTATCGCAGGTTTATTGACCTGGGCCATCCTTATTGTCATTGATCGACAGCCGTCTGAATGTTTTTATCGACGACGGTGATGCTTGGGCAATTGTTGCAGAAAGACTTGGGTACAGTCCGCGTGGAGGCAGGCTGGAGTTGGAAATATTCTATTTCGGCAACTGCCTCCAAAACTTGAGTGACGAAAATGGGAAGCCTAATAATTACTATATCGTTACTCCAATTGAATGGGAAAGCTTTCTCGAAACCATGGATAATGAGACTATCAAGCCTGATGCTTCATATTGGCTCGTCCGCGGAAACAAAGTTCCGTTGTGTCATGATAAGCAGGAGTACGCTGCAGCCGGAATTACTTTAAGAGAATTCGAACCTGGTGAAATCGCTATTGAAGAAGTGGGACGCCTTCTGATATTTAATCAAAGTCATTTATTCAGAGCGACAGACATTGAGTTGTATAGATCGATTCCCCAACCGATGCAAAAGTTACTGGTAGTCGACGAATGGTATCATAGAGATTTTATGGAAATGAACACGCCGGTGCTAAGTGATGAACAGATCTGGATGTCATACGAAATTTCGAAAATGAATGTCTGTGAAAATCAAATTCCGGCTTTTGGTGAATTTGTAAAAATGGCCAGGCAACAGGAGCTTGCCAATGCAGCGTTTGATGAAAAGCAACGGACTAGATGTGCGCCCGGCAATTATGAAACATGGCAAATGCTGGCGAAAGTAATTACAACAAAAGACATTAGCTTTTACAAGCCAACACTGCCAGCTAACAGTCATTGGACCCATTGGCCGGATGCGGGTTCGATGTGAGACTGTATTTTTATATGTGTAAGTATCTCGGTAGTGAGACTCAATCAGTCAGAGAAAAATTTTGTTAGCTGGGAAATTTCCTGTCAACATGTCCCTCCAACAGAAGCGCATTCAAATTTCTGGATTCTTTGGATTTGAAATATAAGATGCCAATCAGGGGACTTATCAACAAGTATTACCTGCCTATAAAAATTTCTTTTATTATTAGGGAATAAATGAATCTTCCCACATTTATTGAGACCTGAGTAAACGCCTGTCCGCAACAACCAAAACCTGAATATGGCGCCAAAACTATTTGTAATTCTTGTGCTGCTCGTTTTGCAGACAGGTAATATTTTTTCACAGGGCATCACCTTGCTCTACCGTGGTATCGACGGTTTGCCTTTTGATGATCCGCAAAACTGGATTCAAAAAGGCTATCGCGAGCCTGTTTATTTGCTGCATCTTCCCGGGGGATAAAATATGTGGCGGGAGAGGTGAGAAAACTTGATTTTACTAAAGCGTATGCAACATCGAGGGACACACCTTTGCAATTTAAGTAAATGGATTACGCTGAAGGAAGTACATGGCAGGCCGCCGACAAGTAACCTCGAGCATCGCAACCACTTCCATCTAATACAATTACTTTTGAAATTATGATTTTAGAAGTCGCGATACTTAATATCAAAAGCGGCGAAAGCGAAAAATTTGAAAGAGATTTTGCAGTTGCGGGAAAGTATATCTCCGCTACTGAGGGATACTGCGGCCATTCGCTCAGGAAATGTCTCGAGCAAGAAGACAAATATCTTCTAATGGTGAACTGGCGACATTTGGCTGATCATACCCTCGGCTTCAGGCAATCAGCAGCATACCAAGAATGGAAAACTTTACTCCACCATTATTACGAACCTTTTCCTGTGGTGGAACATTACACGACGATATTCGATCAGGAGATAATAGGTAAAAATCAACACCAGGGGTAGCCACTGCGGATAGATAGCGGGAGCTCAGAAGATCGATTTCCTGTGGAAACTATTCTCCTTTGCTTTGAAAAGTAGTTGTGGTGTAAAGCACGTCCCCTCCAGCGGTAACCCCCCTTACAATTACTTTATAAACTGACTGTGTATCCGTTGCGGAAAAGGTGAACGTTTTACTTTGTTCTTTACCGGTGAGCACACTTCCATCCCAGAAAATCGTGGAACGGATATCGGGTAGGCCGTCCCGTGGTGTTTCATCTTTCACTGGTACTTCAGCCGGGAAGATATAAGGTTTGGCCAGGCCGAGTGGATAAATGGTCGTGGCGTTGCTGCCGGTGTTGGAAAAACTTTTTCTTGACGTTCTGAGGTTCACCAATATAACGCCATTGCCACCACGCACGCCATAGTTCGCGGCGTCTGGGCCCTTTAGTACCTCGATAAATTCTACTTCCCGCGGATTGATGCTGCTGAGATATGAAAGTGCAGGACTACTGATTCCCTGTCCGGCACCCATCGGCGCGGGTGATCCATTGGTAATGATCAGTGGTTCCGAAGAACCCGTCACGCCACTCATGCTTGTCGGGCCGCCCATCACCAGGAAGCCGTTTACTTTATGTACTCCGCCGGAATTCAAAACGGCGTTTCCGACATCATCACCATCGCGAAGCTTGTCCCCATCAATGATCCTGGAATATTGGCTTACGCGTTTGTCAAATGATTTAGTTGTTGTGGTCACTTTTACAGGGGGAAGCCGGTTAGCGGTGTGTGTTAGCATCCACGGTTCTACATAACGGGAACGAATTTTTCGAAGTTGATCTTCAGCCACATCATAGGACCTCAGTGCAGCCGGGGTTTTGAAGGCCGGGAGACGTTGAGGATCCATTTGGAAAATTGCATTTGTTCGCCTGTTGCCCTGCACACTTAATGTGAATTCGCTACTGTCAGCGTAGCCGCTAACAGGGAATACAAACCTGCCTGTGTTATCCGTAGTGTCCGTAGTAAAAGTTCCATTGCCTGCCTGCGCCATCAGGATTACGACGGAGTTTGCCAGTGGGTCGTTCTTATCCGACATTACCCTGCCACTAATGTACATAAAAGAGTCTGCCTCCATTGGTAAAGACCTTTGCGGGAAGGCGTCTAAGTTGGTTGATGGTCGCGTAAGCATAAGCACATCCATGGCAGCATCTGAAAGGCAGGGCATTTGAGCGAGGTAAAAATTATCATATACAAGGCTTTTTCCTGCTCGGTATAATCCGGGAATTCTGCAACCCATAGAGGATTCCGTGAAGATAGAATCAACAACACTCACCGTGTACAGGGCATTTAGTGGTTGCGCCTTTTCATCCTGCAGGTTGATAATGATTGTTTGCCGTCCTCTATTTTTCACGCTGGCCTGGCCGGGACTTGCCATTAACTGCACCAGGTGGTTTTTCACATAAATACTGCGTTCACTCAACAACCGGAAGGCACTATCGAATAGGAAGAATGTTGCGATACCCGGTGGGAATTTACTGTCCGGTATTGAGACCTGGAACTGCCCCTGCCCGATTGCGGCGAAGCAAAGGCTGTCGCCCGAAATACCGATGAGGTATGATCGAAACTTTTCCGAGTAGATTGAATCTTCCAGCA
>JBBQSI010000167.1:0-7382 GCA_038213975.1 Chitinophagales bacterium | reverse complement strand
GCCGATCCTGTATTAAATGAACCCCAGGAATAATGCTCACCCGGTGACGTATAGCCCCATACGTTAGTAATGGTATGTGCTACCCAGCCTGGCGCATGATAATAAGACCTGGCTGTTTTTGAACCGGGAGTCACCAGTCCTGCTACCAACGGGAGAAAAGGCTCGTTAAGCATGCCGAGGTTTCCGACATCCAGGGGCCAGTGATTCATCTGGATATTTATGTTCAAGTGATAATCACCATTCCAGGGTGTCTGCACTGTATTTGCCCACAAACCTTGCAAATTTGGCGGTAACAAACCCGGTCGGGCACTTGATATCAAGAGGTAGCGTCCGAACTGGAAATACAACGCACAGAGTCCATTGTCTTTCCCTGTTTCTGCAAATTTGGCGAGGCGGATGTCTATTGGTTTGCTGTCCGGATTATTTCCATCGAGGTGAAGGGCGGCACGTTGAAAAAGTCTTTGATAGTTCCGGATATGGTTTACTCTCATCCCTTCGTATGGTATACCCATCGCTTCCTGCAAAACCTTCTCTGACGCAGACGTGTAATCGCCGTTATTGAAATCTGTTGCCGCTGAAATATAGATGAGAGCACTGTTCCCATTCGCGATCACCAGGGTGCTGTCTCCGTGAATCACCGAGCCACCTTCATTTTTTATTTGCAACCGTACGATGTATTTCATTCCCTTTCCGTCTACGCCATTTTCAAGCTGGCCTTCCATAATCATCTCTTGCCTGTCGATCCTCGTTTTAAATTTTTCGGGGCGCCGGAGTTTTGCAGCAAAATTTAATTTCCCCGCCTGTGATGCTGTCAGCCGGATTGCGATCACGTCTTTATCAAAGCTGGTGAGGTATTCTCTTTCATACTTTACCCCATCTATCACAAATGATGTCTTTGCAATGGCAGAGTCAAGCGACAAGTTTCGCTCATACCCGAACGGTTTTATTTCAGCGCTGTCTTTTCCGAAATCATAACTCAGCATCAAATTCCCAAGAATCTCGTAACTGCCATAAGGCACTTTAGCTCCCGAACCCTGGCCAGAGCCTTGTCCCTGGCAAACAAAATGTTTCGCCATTACGGCTTCCGCTTCTATATTTTTTCCTTCACGTAGTAATCGCTGAATTTCAGGCAGGTATGTATATGCATCAGCCTGGTCGGCATCCTGAACAGAACCTGACCAAAGGGTTATATCATTCAGCACAACATTTTCTTCAAATACACCACCATCCGGCATTGCGCCGAGGCGCCCGTTACCGAGAGGCAAGCTTGCTTCCCACATTGTGGCTGGTGCATCGTACCAGATTCTCAAAGGTTTCTGTGCTTGCGATGTTGAGAAAATACAAAGAATGCAAATCGTTGATAACATGCTGATTATTCCAGGGCATATCTTAGCAGGCAAAATTTTTGAAACTACGTTTAACCCAATTCGTGCGTATTTCCTCATCTAATAATTTTTACACCTGCATTTTAAAACTATTCAATAACAAACCAAACATACTCACCGGCAGGAATCGTAAATGGAAAGTCGATGGTAAAGTCACGATTGATCGTATATTTTTTTGTCGAACCTTTTTCATCGCGAACGGTGGCAACATCTGTTAATCCCGTGTAATAGAGTGGCAGCTTAATTGTCCGGTTCATGGGCTCCTTCAGCGGATTAAAAAGCATAACCAATGCCTTTGTCTTCTGTTTAGGATCCACATGCACGAACCCATCCCAATCACGCCCGTCAGCCCGCCGCAATTGTATCATGTCGGCATTCAAAATATCACGATACTGTTTATACCAGGCAATCGTTTTCTGCACAGTCTCTTTTGTTTGCTCCGTATCATAAAGGCGCGGGCCACGATAGCAAGCCTGCACCCCCGCGCCATAGTATTGCATCATAAGCTGCCGGTAAGCATCAAGGTGTTCACTCAATGGCTCAAGCACTGCACTGGTGTCACCTCCCTGGTATTTGGTGAGTGGCACAAAACCCCAGCTCATGGAACCGGTTTTTTCCATCGTACCGTCATGAATATTCTGGCGGTTGAGGATCATCTGCTGATCGCGGGGTAATGAAAAATTTACTTCGCGATAGCCGATGGCAATTTTATTTGTTCCATCTAAAAAATACCAGTCCGGAGCATTGATATAAATTCCATGTTCATTCAGCCAGTGATATAATTCCTTTTGTATCTCCATCTGGCGCCATTGTGAATCGTCAAGTCCTGTGTGACCGGGGTGCGTAGATGAGGCACAAACATCACCCGGGTATGGGCCGTCGTTTTCCCAAATGTTGAACCCGGTTTTGGTAAAGAATGATTTTATTTTATCGCGGTAAGCCAGTCCCCATCTGCTGCCAAAGCAAGGCGCATTGCCAAAAAAAGCACCGCCCGGCTTGCCGGTTTTTGGATCGATCACATCATCTTCATCGCTTATTCGGCGGCTACTGAATAAAGAATAACCGCCAATGAGAATTTTATGTTGGTGGGCATAGTCCGCTAGAATTTTCCATTTCTTAATATTCTCGGCCGATGTGTCTTCCATATCCAGGTGACTACCGAAGCTGAGTATGAGCGCTTCATAACCAGTTGCAGCACATTGATCGATGGCCGTCTTTACTTCTTCATCGCTCTTGCTAACGAGGTGCATGAAGATGGGATTAGCGGTCGTCCAGGGAGCAACGGTACGATACATTTTACGGATCATCAAGCCACGCCGCTGGCGATCGTAACTATCCATGAGGAGTTCATGCGTTCGGACGGATTTAAAAATCTCACCTGGCTTCAGTTCTATTCCGGGGCCTTTTTCAGGATATATTTCCAGCAGGCAAGGAGTTTGAAAATTATAGTTCACCTGCGAGGTGTAGTTGCTATCCGTTTTCCAATGCGTTGTCTGATCACTAATGTCGTAACGCATGGCATTATTAAAAGCATAATTTGTTTCAACATAAATGCCATGCTGCTTTTTCATTTGTTCCGGTGTGCCAACAACAGCACTCTCCTCCTCTACCAGCCCAAGTATTTCATTGGTAACCCGATCGAGCTTGAAAGTTTTGCCACTTTTGTTTTCCAGCGAAATCCATTTTACGATAAGCGGAAGGCTGTCATACAATTCATAGTGCACAGTTACAATCAGACCCTTTACCGCCTCATCGGCAGCGGTATATTCAAAAGCGATTTCCTTACCGGTGGGCTGATGTGTATTGCTCGCCCAGGTTGTTTGCTTCCAATTGATGAAAGGTTTTAAATCTGAGATGTTGTAACCTGTCTCAATAAAATCCCCCTCGCCATTTTTCATTTGAGGTATCCATTCCGGCAAGAGGTATGCATTTTCTTTTTGGCCGGTAAGGCCGCCGACATTGTATTGTTTACCATCAACAATGATCCTGGCTTCAGGCTTCACAGCCCGCAGGAGTTGCTGCCCATTCGATAAATTTTTGTAGCTGATACAGGCAAGGTTAGACGCTTTTATGAAAACACGTTCTGCCAGTCCATTGGTAAGTACAATCGAATTCCCGTGTTGCTCCACCCTTGCTATTTGTTTTACAGGCTTTATGAGCCAATCGTGGTTTACCGGAATTGTTTGCGGTTGAGAAAACGCAAAGACGGCTGCCAATAAAAAAGCAGGTAAAAGAAACAGCTTATGCATCTTTCAAATGTAAGCATCTGCCTCTTTAACCTGCCGTAAAAATCGTTGTTATTTAGGAACCATCCCTGTCGTTTTCGTTAGCTCTTCGGCTTTGCTCACCAGTTCGAGGAACTCGTGGCGATAACCTTCTTTATCACTGCCCAATGCTTTTCTTGCAGCATTCATAACACTATTATAATTGGTAGTGCCTTTGAATTCACTGTTACGAAGTAGCATGGCAAAAGACGCCACAGCACCGGCAAAGCGAATATTAGTGGACGATTTTAAAATAGAAAGGGGTTCTTCGTTTATTACGTGCGTAATTAAATTACTCTTGTTACCAGCCGGCGACTTGTAACGAAATTTCACAGTTACCAATTCGTCACCATTCGTTTTTTCAACGCTCCTTTTTTCCTGCTGGTATTTTAATGGATCTACACTTTTCAGGAAATCCGACTCCACTCCGGCAGGAATGATTTCATAAAGCGCGGTGACCGTGTGACCACTGCCTAATTCACCCGCGTCTTTTTTATCATCATTAAAATCTTCTTTGTTTAGAAGCCGATTCTCGTAGCCAATCAGGCGATATCCTGCTATCTGGGTGGGATTAAATTCCAACTGCAACTTCGCGTCTTTCGCAATAGTAAAGAGTGTACCTCCAAATTCATTGATCAACACTTTTTTTGCTTCGCTCATCCCGTCGATGTATGCATGATTACCATTTCCTTTATCGGCTAACTGCTGCATCTTACTGTCTTTGTAGTTGCCCATACCGTAGCCGAGCACTGTTAGGAAAATTCCTTTTTCTCTTTCCTTTTCTATAAGTCCAACCATATCATCATCACTGCTGGCACCTACATTAAAATCACCATCTGTGCAGAGGATAATACGGTTGTTGCCTTTGTCCATGAAATTTTGAAGAGCAATCTTGTAAGCCAGCTTTATCCCTTCACCCCCTGCAGTAGAGCCACCGGCTTCGAGTTCGTCAATCGCTTTCCTAATTTTTATTTTTTCATAACCACTGGTAGCAGGGAGAACCACGCCCGCACTTCCGGCATAGACCACCATCGAAATTTTGTCTTCTTCCCTCAACTGATCCGTAAGTAGTTTCAAAGATGCTTTGACGAGCGGCAATTTATTTTCGTCTGACATCGAGCCGGAGACATCAATCAGGAAAACAAGATTGGAGGCAGGCAAATTTTCGACCGGAATGTGTTTGCCTTGCAAGCCTACGAGCAGGAGCTTGTTCTTCCTGTTCCAGGGACATTCGGTGAACTCTGTCGTGATGGAAAATGGGTTATTGCCTGTGGGCTCCGGGTATTCGTATTTGAAATAGTTTAGCATCTCTTCTGTCCTTACCGCGCCGGCGGGAGGTAACTGGTCATTGTTCAAAAACCGGCGAATATTGCTGTAGGATGCTGCATCTACATCAATGGAAAATGTCGATAAAGGATCGTCTGTTACTCTGTGAAATCCGTTCTCAGAAATATTACTGTATTCTTCTGTATTAAACCCGGTTTGCGGAGGATAGGTTCCTTTCCTTTTGTTAGTAAGCATGGGTGCTTTGCTGGTAGCTGCCATATAATCGGCTTTTGAATCCTGCAACCCATATCCAAGAGTTGCAACTTCTTTTAATTTTTGCTGAGCAGTTTTCAGGATAACGTCGATTTTTGTGCGCCCATTTATTTTTTCTTTCCTGGCCTCATAGCCAACACTTAAAAATTTGAGGTATTTCTCGGTAGCAGGTACTGTGATGGTATAATGTCCATGCTGATCCGTGGTGGTGCCGATCTTTGGGGTTAGCACAGATGCGCCCGCAATTGGCGCTCCGGTCCGGTCAGTAACGTTACCAGTAATAGTCATGTCGTTACTTTTACCAGTAAAAATTGAAAGCATTACAGGGACAAGGCCCGCAAGAAGCAAAAACGTTTTCATAAAAGAATTTTAGTGATGAGGAACGGCCACCGGCTTTATGCCGGCGTCCAAATTGTATAGTCTGTAACTTGATGCAGGGCGAAGAAGTTTTGCATAATCAACGCAAAAAAAATTTGAATAATTTTAGCTACTTGGCACCGGTAAAAAATATAAGGTCGCAAAAAAGTGATGGTGAACTGCTCAGCGAGTTTACGCTTCGTGACAACAAGGAGGCACTTGGTATTTTGTACGAACGATACATGGACCTGGTCTATGGTGTTTGCCTGAAATATTTGGGTAACCGTGATGAGGCTAAAGACGCCGTGATGAATATTTTTGAGGAGCTTGTTCAAAAATTATCCAGGTATGAGATTGCGAACTTTCGGAGTTGGCTATACCAGGTGGCAAAGAATCACTGCCTCATGAAAATCAGGAGTAACAAAAAACTTCCCCCGGTTATTTCTGCTGATATTGTGCATTTAGAAGAAAATTTTCATCCTGAAGAGGTATTGGAAAAAGAAATGAAATTGAACGATATGGAATTCTGTATGGAGAAATTACCTGCGGAGCAAAAACAGGCGATCCAACTTTTTTACCTGGAGGAGAAATGCTACAAAGATGTTGCCGCCATCACCCGGCTGGATACTAATAAGGTACGAAGCCACATCCAAAACGGGCGACGTAACCTTAAAATCTGCATGGAAAAACAAGCGACGGCAAAGGCGAAATAATGAACGAAGAGAAAAAATATACAGCGGAAGATTTTGAGCGCTATCACAGTGGCGGTATGTCACCGGCCGACATGCATGCGCTTGAGAGGGCTGCACTTCACGACCCGTTTCTCTCTGATGCGCTGGAAGGGTATAGCCTACGGCTGCATACCCCCGAAGACCTCGTTGTGCTCAGAAGAACACTGGCCGTCAAATCGAATAAGCGTGAGCGTTACCTGTCCGGACGGATACGGAATCTTTGGTGGCAAATCGCTGCATCAGTAATCGTGTTACTCGGAATAGGCTATCTTATCTTCCAAAAAAATGAGCCCGGCCGGGAAGATGCGCTGGCAAGCAGAGCGCTGACTGAGCGCAACACTGCCGACACTTTTTCCAGGATAAATGATTCTGTGAATGCAGAAAATGATCTCGCCGTAAATACGCAGCCGCTTGCGCCGCCATCTTCTCCCGTTGCTGATGCAGAAAAGTTACAAAAGCGACAGTACCCAACTGCTGCACCACCACCCGTACAAAATCGAAGTATGGATGTTGAACAGGAGCAAGTGGCGAAAGCAGAAAGTATGGATGACGTCAAACAACAACCATCAATTTTGATGAGCCGGGCACCGGGGGGCACACCAGCAACAACTGACTTTGAATACACAGGCAAGGTGACTGATGGCGCAGGAAATACGATTCCATTTGCCAGCATTCGCCCTCTGAATGAAAGGAAAGTCATGGTAACTGATGCGGAGGGCACATTTAGATTTCATGGCCAGGACAGCACTATCAATGCGGAAGTATATGCTGTCGGTTTCGACAAGTCTGTGGTACAATTGGCCAATAAAAGCAGGACGACTTTGCAACTATCTCCGTCATCTTCAACCTTTGACGAGGTGGTGGTAACAGGCAACGGTAACGAACAACTTAAAGAGAAAAAGACGGCACAAATCGCCGGAAGAAATAATTCGCAGACTGACCGGCTCGCACCGACGAAGTCCTTTGGCAGCAGTGAAGAATTTGATGACTATGTTGAAGAAAATCAACTGCCGGTTTTTGACGCTAGTGAGCAGGAGCTGTCTGGTGATGTCGAATTATCTTTCAACGTAAATAGTGAAGGCGAGCCGGAAAATATTGTTGTTTCT
>JBBQSI010000166.1:0-7420 GCA_038213975.1 Chitinophagales bacterium | reverse complement strand
TGCTCACGGACTTCAACGAGATTATTTTGACCATGCTAACTGTATCGGCTGGACGCGTGACGGCGGCGAGCATAACCCAGGCTGTGCGGTGATAATGAGCAATGGTGATAGCGGCAACAAAAAAATGGTAATGGGTGGGCGGTATTCGGGCAAAGCGTTCGTCGACAAGCTTGAAAATTATGTAGGCGAAGTAACAATTGATGACCACGGCTTGGGAGAGTTCTTTGCCGCAGCTGGCAGTGTGTCTGTCTGGATTGAAAGAGAATAGGCTATATAACGGTCACAGCTAATTGTTCCTTACCTTTTATTTTCCCGATCGGATCGTTACAGATCTCTATCCCATGTTCATGAAAAAGGCTGAGAACTTGTTCCACAGCACCGGGTGAAACTGAAACCAGCAGTCCCCCGCTTGTTTGAGGATCGGCAAGAAAAGCTATTTCGTTCTCAGAAATCGGCGATACTTTTTCGCCGTAACTTTTCCAGTTACGATGTGATCCGCCCGGAATGCAATTCTCCAGTATGTATTCCTCAATGTTTTCGGTAATACGTGGCACCTTATTTTTATATAGGTCCGCACTACAATTACTCCCTTCAGCCATTTCAATCAGGTGTCCGAGCAATCCAAATCCTGTGACATCGGTTAGCGCATGCACACCTTTCAGCTTTGCTAAATCCTCGCCTATCTTATTCAGCTGCATCATCTGCTGAGCTGCAATAGTTTCTTGCCCCGCCTTGAGTTTCCCTTTCTTTTCTGCCGTCGTTAAAATTCCGACACCAATTGGTTTTGTAAGAAACAGTATGTCACCCGGCCTGGCTTCGTTATTCTTTTTTAAGTTTACTATGTCAACCAGGCCGCTAACGGCCAGGCCAAAGATTGGCTCCGGGCTGTCAATGCTATGACCACCTCCCAACGGAATACCGGCCTCTTTACAAATGCTGCGGCTTCCTTCAATTACCCGCTGCGCTACTGCGGCTGGCAATTTATCTATTGGCCAACCTAGAATTGCAATTGCCAATACAGGCTTGCCGCCCATAGCATATACATCGCTGAGTGCATTTGCGGAGGCTATTCTTCCAAAATCATAAGGATCGTCTACGATAGGCATGAAAAAATCTGTGGTCGAAATCAGTGCTACCCCGTTTCCCAGATCATAGACCGCAGCATCATCCCTCGAACTGTTTCCAACCAGGAGGTTCTTATTATCCGGCACAGAAATGTTGGATTGCAGGATTTCATCCAGGATCATTGGTGAAATTTTACAACCACACCCGGCGCCGTGGGAGTAGCGGGTTAGTTTAATTTGTTCTGAATCGATTTCACCATTCACCTTTTCCATAAATTTTCTAAGGCAATTTTTTCTTCCTTTTTAAAATAATAGCAGAATTTTTCTGATAATCACCGCTGAACCTGATTTCGTAAATGTCCTCTCCATCCCGCACCACAAGTAAGCCCGTATTTGGAGGGATTGATCCAAGATTCTCAGCATACATTACCAGCAAAATAGAATCCCCTAACTCCGGCGTCCAGTATATAGTTTTGTTTATCGCCCGGGACATCAGCCTTTGCATAGGCATAATCACCTGGCCATTCATTACTACGCTTACGGTGTCGCCATCTATTTCTCCATTGTCGTAAAGGCTGAGAATGATACTGTCTTGTTTCACTTCCACACTTCGGATCATTTCGGTTTTCCGCGCAGCCAATTTTGCAGCTGGCTGAATCTTTGGAACTTCCGTCACTTTTGTCGGCAAAGGCTCTTGTACCCTGGTTTTTCTGAATGTTACATTGGCAACCGTATTAGCCGGCGGCGTCTTCTGTTCCGAAGATTTCTTTTGTAAAGCGGTTGCTGAGGTGTCCGCAACTGCTGTATTTTTTTGCTCTGCACCCGTGGTTATTTCCTTACTCCCTGAGCCGCGCCGCGATGTTTTTGCAGATATTTTTGCCTGAGTGGTTTTTTTGGTTACAACATCAACCACAACGCCCGAAGGGCTGGACGAAGTTTGATTTTCTTTTATTTCGCCCGAAGTTTGATTTTGAATTTTTGCAGGCTGGTTGAGATCATTGGCTTTCGGCTTTAGCGTTGAAACAGCAGCTATCGTTGTATTCGTCTGCACGTCATAGTTAGGTGGCAAAAAAGAAAGTTGATTGGCATATCCCAGCTCAACCAGTTTTGGGATAATATCATTTTTCTGCTGCGGTTTTATTTTGGCAACACGGATGCTTCCATGTATGCTAATAAATTCTTTTGTGCTGTTCGTATGCCAGGGTCCGGAAAGCACCATGGAATCATTTGTTTCAGTCAGGTCCAGCGAGATCATCGTTTTTACACCTTTAGCTGGCCGCACCGGGTAGTTGTCGTACACAAGTTTTTTGTCTTCCAGGTCTATATGCTTCTTATCTGCATATACGTTTAGGGATTTTACGCCTATATTGTCCTTTTTATCTATAACAAAAACCGTGTAAGAGAAAGCGGACAAGCGTTCATTTTTTTCACTTATTGCCAGCTCGTATTGCAGAAATTGTTTAGTAGTATCATTATACAAAACCCCTTTCCATACCCCCTCAAAATCCGGGGGTTTTTCCTGGGCAAATGTCAACGCCGGCAACAATAAAAGTAAGTTCAAAAGTCTTTTCATATTATTTAGTTATTCTCAAAAACTCAAGATCCTCCGACACGCGTGACGCTGCTTTTTCATCATTCACGTCTGCCAACGGAATCTTTGTTAGCAATAACTCCAGGTGCTCACGGTTTTCAAGCGCATTTTTATATAGACGATCATAATAGGACAAAAGTATACTGAAACATTCTTCTATATTTCCCTCTTCGAGAAATGCAACTGCCTGTTTTGTGGCCAGGCCTCCTAACCTTTTCTCGATTCGGTATGCGGCTTCTATTAAGTCACTCTTCAGGAAGTCTCCGTAAACTTTCATGATGTGAGAAAGACGTTCTTCGAACGGGATTTCCAAAAAATACAATTTGCTGCGCCGCATAAGTTCCCAGAAGGTTTTTGGAATACCCACTTTGCCAATATGCCTGCTTTCATCCTCCAGCCAAATCTCTTTTGTTCCAGTGCCTGCAATCCGGATTCCTTCTGCTAGTGGAAAGACTTCTTTTAACTTGAAGGCAAGCTCATTCTCAAACATTTCTTGCGTGGGTTGGCTTTCCATACCCAAACTGCCAAACGCAGATCCCCGGTGAGAAGCAAGGGCCTCCAGGTCGATGGTCGTTTGTCCTGATGCTTGCAACTTTTTAATCACTTCTGTTTTTCCGGAACCGGTATAACCCCCTAATATTTTTAGTGGGTAAGGCCGCTCAAACGAAGCCAGCACCCACTGCCGGAAAGATTTATACCCGCCTGCCAGAGTATAAACTTTATACCCGTACAGGTCAAGCAACCACGCCACAGAATTGCTACGCATGCCACCCCGCCAACAGTGCAGAAAAATCTTTTCATAGATAGTCCCTTTTTTTGTTTGCTCCATATAACCAATGACCTGGCCTGGAATATTCTGCATGGTTTCAGAAAAAAAACGGAGACCTTCATTCACAGCCACCTTACGACTCTGCTGTTTGTATGCTGTACCAATTATACGCCGCTGCTCATCGGAAAAGAGAGGAAGGGAAATGCTGCCGGGAATATGACCTCGATTATATTCAGAAGGGCTACGAACGTCAAATATCGTGTACCCGTTACTGTTAGTAATAAATTTATCTACTTCAAGTTGTGCTATCGGCATCCAAAAAAAATTTATTGCAAAATAAAAAACCACCAGATCTGGTGGTTTTTTATTTATTCGGATTTCGAACTTATTTTCTCACATCCACCTTTACGTCTTTGGTACCGACATTTACGCCGGACCCGTCAACTTTTACATCTGCTTTCTCACTCCTGACGTCCACGCCACCGGATCCTACAGAAACCGAAGTCTTTCGGCTTGAGTCTTTTTGCCTGGTGACAGAGGCGGAAGTCTCTTCAGTTTTTGTTGAAGCCGTATCTTCGCCTGCACAGGATGATACCAGTAGCATCACGCCAAAAAAAATTAAAAGTTTATAATTTTTCATCTTGTTCAAATTAGCCATTCATTGAGGTAAGAAATTCAGCATTGTCTTTTGTGCCTTTCATATTCTTCATTAACAAGTTTAAGGCCTCTTCCGGATTCATATCGGCCATGTGATTGCGGAGTACCCACATGCGCTGGAGTGTATCCTTATCGAGAAGAAGGTCATCACGACGCGTAGACGACGCAACGATATCGATCGCAGGAAATATTCTCCTATTGGAAAGACGCCTGTCCAGTTGCAATTCCATGTTACCCGTTCCTTTGAATTCTTCAAAAATGACTTCGTCCATTTTACTTCCGGTATCGACGAGAGCTGTAGCAATAATAGTTAAAGATCCACCGAATTCTATCTTCCTGGCTGCGCCAAAAAACTGCTTTGGCTTTTGCATGGCATTTGCTTCCACACCACCGGAGAGTACCTTACCACTTGCCGGAGCCACGGTATTGTGTGCCCTGGCCAACCTGGTAATACTATCCAGGAGTATAACAACATCGTGGCCGCACTCTACCAGCCGCTTTGCCTTTTGCAATGCCATGGTGCTCACCTTTACGTGCTTTTCCGCCGGCTCATCAAATGTAGAAGCTATTACTTCAGCCTTTACACTTCTTTCCATATCTGTCACCTCTTCCGGGCGCTCATCAACGAGCACGATCATCAGGTAACATTCCGGGTGATTTGCTGCGATTGCGTTGGCAACCTCTTTCAACAACATCGTTTTACCAGTCTTTGGCTGGGCAACGATCAATCCACGTTGTCCTTTACCGATCGGCGTAAATAAATCGATGATGCGGGTTGATAAATTGGTGGGCGACATAAACAGATTCAACTTTTCGAACGGGAAAAGCGGAGTGAGATAGTCAAACGGAACCCGATCCCTCACCTCATCCGGTCCTTTCCCATTAATAGTTTCAACTTTTAGTAAGGCAAAATATTTTTCTCCTTCCTTTGGTGGCCGAACAGAGCCATAAACCGTATCTCCAGTTTTTAAACCAAAAAGCTTGATCTGGGAAGGCGATACATAAACATCATCGGGTGAAGAGAGATAGTTATAATCACTGCTTCTTAAAAAGCCATATCCGTCGGGCATCATTTCCAAAACGCCCTCGGCAAGAATAATGCCGTCAAACTCAATATTGAAATTTGGTTCTTTTTTATTGTAGCCCTTTTGTTGTGGCGTGTAATTATTTGTAACAACCGTTGGAGCTACCATGTCTTCCTCGTCATCATTTAAAAGCTCGACCAGGCCCGGAGCAATTGACTTGGGATCGGGAGCCAGGGCTTCATTCAACTCTTCGTCGGAATAATTTTCTTCTACTTCTGCAACAGATTGGTTTTCCTCTTTTTTCTTATCAGCTTTCTTGATCTCAGGTTTTTTTGACTTAGCATCTTTTCCCTGTTCTTCAGCTACAGCCTCTTCAGCAACATTATCACCGCCGGATTTGCGTGTAATTCTTTTCCGCTTGGGCTTTTCGACCTCCCCATCGTTTTTCTCAGTACTCATTATGGCTTGTTTATCTAAGATTTTATCGATCAGCTCTTTTTTTTCCAGCTTTTTGGCATTAGAGATATCTTGCTGTTCGGCTATATCCAACAGCTCCGGAACGAGCATGTCGTTCAGTTGTGAAATGTCATACATAAAATTGACGTGTAGCGTGTAGATTACTAGTCTAAATACAATCTAAAACTTCTGAAATCTAAATTTTTAGTGATTTATTTGGAATGGATTCTGATAATGGGAGACCGTAGTAAAGGGGATCCAGTCAGCTTTCTGCTGCAATATTACATCAAAAATATTATACAATGCAAATTTTTGGCAAATACTTACTGCCCGTTACGCTTGATTTCCCGCTTATTAAACTGCTAAACAACAAGATTAATTGTGAGGGCTGTAAACGTAAAAATTATATTTGCAGCAATTAAAAAAGCATGTCTGAAAAAAGAGCAATCATTAAGAAAATATTAGAAAAGCAAGGACTGAACGATAAGGTAATGGTGAAAGGTTGGGTACGCACTTTTCGGAATAACCAGTTTATAGCTTTGAATGACGGGAGCACTAACACCAATTTACAGGTGGTGGCTCCATTAGGTAAATTTTCTGATGAACTATTGCGAAAAATAACCACGGGTGCCAGTTTGCAGGTAGATGGCGAAATAATCGCCTCGCCGGGTCAGGGCCAGACGGTGGAGCTGATAGCCGAGAATATTGAGATAATTGGCGAAAGTGACGGAGAGAAATTTCCCTTGCAGCCCAAGAAACATAGTCTTGAATTTCTGAGAGAAATAGCTCACCTGCGATTTCGTACTAACACCTTCGGATCCGTGTTCAGGGTTAGGCACTCTCTAGCATTTGCCATTCATAAATTTTTTAATGAAAAGGGATTTGTATATCTCCATACGCCTATTATCACAGCATCAGATGCGGAAGGAGCCGGCGAGACTTTTCATGTTACAAACTTTAACCTGGATAACATTCCCCGGGCAAAAAACGGGGAAATAGACTACAAAGAAGATTTTTTCGGCAGGCCTACCAACCTTACAGTTAGCGGCCAGCTAGAAGCCGAACTAGGGGCCATGGGCCTTGGAAATGTGTACACATTTGGACCCACCTTTCGCGCTGAAAACAGTAATACTGCACGACACCTTGCGGAATTCTGGATGATTGAGCCGGAAATGGCTTTCTTTGACCTGGAAGAGGATATGAATCTGGCAGAGGAATTTATCAAGTATATTATTCAATTTACCCTTGATACTAACGATGAAGACTTACAGTTTCTTGCTTCCCGCCTCCAGGACGAAGAAAAACAAAAGTCGCAGGTTGAAAGAAGTGAAATGGGATTAATTGAGAAACTGGAATTTGTGGCCAACAACCAGTTTGAAAGACTTACTTACACCGAGGCAATTGAGATACTTAAAAATAGCAATTACAACAAAAAGAAGAAGTTTCACTACCCTATTGAAGGCTGGGGGATAGATCTACAAAGCGAGCATGAACGCTACCTGGTAGAAAAACATTTTAAAAAGCCGGTGATACTGAGTAATTATCCGAAGGACATTAAGGCTTTTTATATGCGGCAGAATGATGATGGTAAAACTGTTGCGGCTATGGACATCCTTGCACCAGGGATAGGGGAAATTGTCGGGGGATCTCAACGTGAAGAACGGTACGATATGCTGTTAGCGAGGATGCAGGAAATGAATATACCCGAGGAAGAGCTTTACTGGTATCTCGATATCCGAAGGTTCGGCACTTGCCCGCATGCAGGGTTCGGTCTTGGATTTGAAAGACTGGTTCAATTTGTAACGGGCATGTCTAACATCCGGGATGTGATTCCTTTTCCCCGTTTTCCAAAAAACGC
>JBBQSI010000165.1:0-7430 GCA_038213975.1 Chitinophagales bacterium | reverse complement strand
GTTACATTGATAAATGCAGGCTTAAATTCCATCAGAGGATCGAGGTGATTGTAAATCGATTCAATGGTTTTTCCCTTTAAGGGAGGTAATATTTCGAACGAAATAAGTGTCTCCTTTGCCTCCTGAATGTGTTCCGTTACTTTCATGGGTAGTAAAAAATAGTTGCAAACTTAACGCTGAAACCCCGTATGTGCAATAGAAGTTGCGGCTCCCCCATTTTTACCATCTCCTGGCTTCATTGCCCCTGAGGGCGCTAATGTTTGGCATACTGTTAATAACCATTCAATTAATTTTGTTCACAAACATTTCAATTTGAACCAGGTAATTTATGCCAGGGATCTGGTAAAGTATTATGGAAAACGGGCCGTTACTAACCAGGTTTCATTCCAGGTGGCACAGGGAGAGATCGTTGGGTTACTCGGTCCGAACGGCGCTGGCAAAACGACATCGTTCTACCAGGTGGTTGGCCTGGTGAAGCCGGATGAAGGGGATGTTTTCTTGAATGATTTGAACATTACGAAGCTGCCTATGTACAAACGTGCAAAAATGGGGATCGGCTATTTACCGCAGGAAGCCAGCGTATTTAGGAAACTAACCGTGGAGGACAACATTTCCGCCGTGCTGGAAATGACCAAACTGAACAGGCAGCAACAAAAGGAAAAACTAGAAACTCTCTTATCCGAGTTTCACCTGGAGCACGTCCGTAAAAGTAATGGCGATGTGCTGAGCGGCGGCGAGCGAAGGAGGACCGAGATAGCCAGGGCGCTGGCAGTGGATCCAAAATTTATTTTGCTGGACGAGCCCTTCGCCGGCATTGATCCTATTGCTGTAGAAGACATTCAAAGTATTGTAACCCGCCTTAAATACAAAAATATCGGCATACTGATTACCGACCACAATGTGAATGAAACACTGTCAATATGTGACAGGGCGTACCTGCTGATTGAAGGGAAAATTTTCATTGAAGGCACTGCAGAAGTTTTAGCCCGTGATGAACAGGTTAGAAGACTATATTTGGGCAGGAATTTTGAACTTAAAAGAAAGGATTACCTGCACACGGACGCATTGAGGTAGTCCAGATTTTACTCCGCCATCCCCTTGCATTATTTCTCGGATATACGTGACGATCAAATTATATTTTACGCCTAATGAAGTTTTTAAGCCCGGCACTTTCCCGCTTAGCACGCTCAAGATTTTGGGGTGTGCAAAACTGGCGTAATCACCCTGTCGCTGCGCAGCGGGAAGTATTGCAGCATCTCGTTACCCAGGCGCAATACACGGAGTTTGGCCGTAAGTACAATTTCTCCCGGCTATTCACCATAAGCGATTTTAAAAAGTGTGTTCCTATTCATGAATATGACGACTTAAAGCCTTACATCAACAGGATGATGAATGGGGAAGAGAACATACTGTGGAATACTCCCATCAATTGGTTTGCAAAAAGCAGTGGCACTACTTCGGAGAAAAGTAAGTTTATACCCATCTCGGAAGAAAGTTTAAAGGAAACTCACTTTAAAGCTTCCAAAGATGTGCTGACTAACTACTATAACAATTTTCCAGACAGCGACCTGTTGACGGGTAAGGGACTGGTAGTGGGTGGCAGTCACCAGGTCAACAATCTGCATGAGGGTGTTCAGTACGGTGACCTCAGCGCAGTGCTTATGCAAAACACGCCATTTTGGGGAAATTGGATAAGGACACCTGAACTCAGGATAGCGTTACTTGATGAGTGGGAAAGCAAGATCGAGCAGTTGGCAGAAACAACTATCCAGGAGAATGTCACATCACTTGCCGGTGTACCGACCTGGACGATAGTGCTCATCAAAAAGATACTTGCTGTTTCAGGCAAGAGTACTTTAATAGAAGTTTGGCCAAACCTTGAACTTTACATCCATGGCGGTGTTTCGTTTACTCCATACCGTGAGCAGCTTCACAGGCTGATAGGAAAAAAAATAAACTACCTGGAGATTTACAATGCAAGTGAAGGATTTATTGCTGCGCAGTCTTCGCCCGGTGATGAAGGCATGTTGTTATTTGCTGATCATGGTATTTTTTATGAGTTTATGCCAGTCGAGGAATATGGAAAGGAGTCTCCTGTCACTGTCGGCCTGAAGGAAGTTGAGCCCGGCAAAAATTATGCACCTGTAATTAGCACCAATGGAGGATTGTGGCGATATCTGCTTGGTGACACTGTAATATTTATTTCTGTGAAACCTTACCTTTTAAAAGTATCAGGCAGGCTGAAGCATTTCATGAATGCCTTTGGAGAAGAGGTAATCGTTGACAATTCTGACAAAGCAATTGCAGAAGCGTCCCGTCTCACCGGCGCAGTAGTAGCTGAATATACAGCAGCTCCAATTTTTTTTAGCGACGAAGAAAATGGTGCACATGAGTGGTTGATAGAATTTGAGAATGAGCCAGCAGATTTGCAGGTTTTCACAAAAGAACTGGACAGTGCCTTGAAGGGAATTAACAGTGATTATGAAGCGAAAAGATATCGCGACATCGCACTCAGGCTGCCCGTAGTCCGTCGGCTGGCTAAAGGAACTTTCACGGAATGGTTGCGAGACAAAGGCAAGCTTGGTGGACAGCACAAAGTACCAAGACTGAGCAATGAAAGAAAATTTGTGGACGAATTAACCGCCATGCACGAGCAAATGGCAAATCAATAAATCAATAAATGAAACTATTAGAGAATCGCGTAACTATTGTCACCGGCGGCAGCAGGGGCATCGGTGAAGGAATCGTGATGAAGCTGGCCGAAAATGGGTCGCACGTTGCATTTACCTATGTAAGCAATGATGAAAGAGCAAAGGAAGTAGAAAAGAAAGCCAAAGCCTTTGATGTAAATGTAAAAGCCTACAAAAGCGATGCTGCATCCTTTGAAGAGTGTGAGAAAATGGTAGCTGAAGTGCTAAAAGATTTTGGAACCGTTGACGTGTGTGTAAATAACGCCGGAATTTCCCGCGATAATTTGCTGCTAAGGATGAATGCTGAACAGTGGGATGAAGTGATGTCGACGAATTTGAAAAGTGTGTTCAATATGACCAAGCAGGTGATACGCCCAATGATGAAAGCGCGGAAGGGAAGCATCATCAATATGAGTTCCATTGTTGGCGTGAAAGGCAACGCAGGGCAAAGCAGTTATGCTGCCAGCAAAGCTGGAATAATTGGCTTTACAAAATCGGTCGCTGCCGAATTGGGCAGTCGTAATATTCGCTGCAATGCCATTGCTCCCGGTTTTATAGAAACCGATATGACGCATTACTTAAAAGAAGGTGATGCTGCGAAAAATTTTCTCGACAATATTCCTTTGGGTAGGTTTGGAAATACGGAAGAAGTGGCTGATGTTGCTTTATTCCTTGCGAGTGATCTCAGCTCGTACATTACCGGACAGGTCATCAGCACTTGCGGTGGATTGAGCATGTAGTTTTTACAAACTCATCATTTCCTTGAACTTTACCGCTTGCCGGCGACTGACCTCTATCTTTTCGCCACCGTTTAGATAAAGTAAAAGTCCGCCATTAAAGTAAGGTTCGATTTTTTCAATCATCCGCAGGTTGATGATGTGTTTCCTGTTGGCCCTGAAAAACACTTTGTCATCAAGTCGCTCTTCTAATGCATTTAAAGATTTTAAAATGAGCGGTTTATTATTTCCAAAATAAATTTTTGCATAATTCCCTACGCTTTCGAAAAGTCGCACGTCTGAAAGCCGCACGAACCAGCAGCGTTCCCCATCTTTTACAAAAACCTGGTCGGATTCTTTCAGCGGGCCGCGATTGCTGTACCCAAGCATTTCTTCTTCATCTCTTTGCCGGAGTTTTAGCAACGCATCAGCCAGGCGCTTCGGTTCCACAGGTTTCATCAGGTAATCAAGGGCATTTACTTCGAAGGCTTTCAGAGCAAATTCATCATACGCCGACACGAATATTACATGTGGGGCTTTGTCCAGTTCGGTAAGCATATCGAAGCCAGTCTTATCGGGCATCTGAATATCTAAAAAAACGAGGTCAGGGTTCAGGCTTTCAATCTTTTCGATACCTTCTGTAGCATTAGCGGCTTCACCTATCACTTCTACTTCAGGAAATTCCTGCAACAATTTTCGAAGCTCATTGCGGGCAAGCCTCTCATCGTCGATAATGATCGCTTTTTGCATACTGCTGGTTTTATCAATTGTGAAAGATCAATAGCTACGAGGCAACTGATCAGTTTAGTTTTGAAATCAATAGGACACAGGCATACTTATCTTAGCTTCTACCTTATCGCCATTAATATTCTGAATCTCGAAGTTAGAATTTGTTTTATACAAAAATCTTAACCTGTCGCGGGTACTTTTTAATCCAAAACCTTCACTGGCTGCTGCATGGTCGAGCATGCCGGAATTCTGCACAATGAGTTCAAAATGTTGGTTCGCAAATCGCGACACCACCCTAATTGTTCCACCGTCAATTTTTTTACTAATGCCGTGTTTGATGGCATTTTCCACTAAGGTTTGTAACATCATTGGGGGCACAGGCTGCTCAAGTGTGTCTTCATCAATATCCATCTCAATCTTCAATCGCTCTTCAAAACGCATGTGTTCCAGGGCGAGGTAATCACTTACAATGTCCAACTCTTTATGGAGGGGCACGGTTTCCATTTTTTCCACCTGCATGCTGCTGCGTAGGATATTAGACAGCTCAGTAATCGCTGACCGTGCTCTCTCCGGGTTTTCGTCTACGAGAGCCCGTATGCTATTGAGCGAATTGAAAATGAAATGAGGATTGATATGAGATTTGATTGTGTTGAGTTCGAGCTCTTTTACCGTTTTCTCGAGGTTTATCTTATCTAATTCATCCGTCCGGTTGCGCTCGAGGAAGTGCCATACCATATAAATCAATAACCAGAGAGACACCAGAATGAAAGTGAAAATGATGTCCCACCAAAATCTTCCTTTTCTCGGATCAGTGTATTGCCAATTACCCTCACCATCCCGGTACCACCCTGTGCTCTGCTTAATATTTTGTAATGCCGCGTATTTCTCAGCATCATCAGGATTATTTTTGTCTGCCAGGTAGTAGCGGGTGCCCGTCAGCTCGAGCGTCTTCTCCCGCTGTTTAGCCTTCTCAAGGCTTTCCTTTTTTTCATATTCGACGAGGGAATAACCAGTTGCTACCGCGGTGGCCTTAGCACCATAAAAACTCATAAGGGCTGTAAGGGAAACGCCTGCGACAAAAACCAGGATTACTTTATTTAAAGAGAAGTGAAGCCAGTTCATTCGCTTAAGCAAAAGCCGCAAAAGGTGCGTGGCAACTATAAGCCAAACGAACTCAATAAAAAGCGCAGCAAAGAGCGTAAGCTTTTTTTCCTCAGTTGTGAGATATACTTCTGATGCGAACAGGTACACTGTTACGAGACTGAGCATAGTCCAGCCTCCCCATCCAACTACCTGAAGGAGCCAATAACGAAGGTTATTTTTCCGCATCATGTAAAGCTATGTTGATTCTAATTCTATTTTTTAGCTCATTTGACTAATGGTGATATGAATTGGTGAGAGGTCTTTTTACATTAAGTAGAACGGTTTCTTCAGGCAATGCTTGCAAAATTCACAACTTTCAAAACCAGCTATGGAAAAATAATTAAATATTTGTGAAATAAATCTTTTGCTGAAAGCGGATTCTATAACCAATTGCGGATCGGATTAGACGATGAATTTTATGTCTCTCTTCTTTTTTTTCCAAATACTTTTCCAAAATTTATGAGAAGGCATCCGAAGCATGATTTATCGCGCATGAATTTCCAGGTGGAGCGGTTCATCACTTTCAGTGATGGAGTGTTTGCTATTGTCATCACCTTGATGGTTTTTGAGCTGAAAGTGCCTAACTATCCTACAAGTGATGAGCTTCTCTTGACCGAACTGAAAGGAATAGCCCTTAAATTTTTCAGCCTGGTAATCAGCTTCGTCATTGTCGGACACTATTGGTCCGTTCATCATCGCATTTTCGGGTATGCTTTGCAGTATACCACCAGGCTACTTTGGATTAACCTGGCTTTTCTTTTTTCTGTAGCATTACTTCCTTTTAGTTCCGGCCTATTGGGCGAGTACGCAGCTGAGACTACTATGCACATCCCTTATGGCGTTTACACAATGAACATTTTTATTACTGGTCTCACAAATTGCTGGATGTGGATATACATGAGTAATCCTGAAAGAGACCTTCTTACCAGGAAAATTCCACGCTCCAGGATAAAGCTTGGTATTTACCGCAGCCTGGTGATTCCCGTGGTGTTCCTGTTTTCCTTTCTCGTCTCATTTGTTCTACCGGTCATATCCCGTTTTATCATATTGCTCATACCAATAATACACACCTGGGGTATGGAGCCTTTTGAAAGAAGAGCCGACAGGGAAGATAAATTACTCCACGAAGAAAATGATGAAACACACGCAATAGAGGAGCCGGCCGACGTGTATGAAGAGGATGCCGGTGATGAATAATAAGGAAGGTGATCCGGCGTTCTACAGAAGTCTTTATCCTATAAACCAATGTCCCTATGATCGTCAAAGAGATCGTCGTCGAAATCCTTATCGCTGCCCACATTTTATACTACATCCGGTACCGTGCGGAGAGAATAAGACAGCGGGAGTAGCAAGCTTCTTAATTCTTTTTCCTTCTATATTTACAAGGTCCAACCGGCATTATTAATCGCATGAACTTGTAAAAGGATGGCTGATCGGTCAACACAACTACATTTATTTATAAAAGAACTAGAATCAGCATTCCCGGAAATTAAGGAAATATTCAGGCTCAGTCCTGAGCGCCTGGCAAACTTGATTCATAAAAAAGAACCCGCCGGAAAACTGTCTTTATGCTGGCCCGGCAAGGCCGGGCTTACCTCGATTATTTCCTCGCCACCTAATTCCCAATGGGTATTTCGCCCTGAGCTTTCGATAAACCCTATCGATACAAAAAATATTTTGGTTGAAGGCGAAAACCTTGAAGTGTTGAAATTGTTGCGAAAGGACTACAGCGCATCAGTGAAAACCATTTATATAGATCCTCCCTACAATACGGGTAAAAAGCATTTCATTTTTAAAGACCATTTCGCGAATCAAACTATTCGTGAGTGTAGCAATAAGGAAATTCCGACGATCAGGAACCCAGCCCCGGCTGACCAACATTCGCTATGGTTGTCTATGATGTATCCCAGGTTAGCTGTTGCAAAAGAATTACTGCGGGATGACGGGATTATTTTTATCAGCATTGACGAAAACGAACTGGCAAATCTGAAATTAATAATGGACGAAATTTTTGGTGAGAAGAATTTCGTTGAAATATTCAGTTGGGCAAAATCCGAAACACCAGCAAATCTTTCGAAGAAAAGTAAAAAAGTAGTCGAATACGTTGTATGCTATCAAAAACAATCCAGCACTATAAAGTTCACAGGTGTTC
>JBBQSI010000164.1:0-7434 GCA_038213975.1 Chitinophagales bacterium | reverse complement strand
GTGGTATTGGAGAACATCCGCAGTGCATATAATGTTGGCAGTGTTTTCAGAACGGCTGATGCTTTCCTGATAGAAGCTATTTATATCTGCGGGTACACGGCGCGGCCACCGCACAAAGAGATAACCAAGACGGCGCTGGATGCCCAATTTTCCGTGGATTGGAAATATTTTACTGACACGACATCTGCCCTTCTTGATCTGAAGCAAAAGAATTATAAAATCTATGCTGTCGAGCAGGTAGAAAACAGCCTTTCGCTGGAGCAACTGCATAATATTGCGCATACTAAAATTGCCTTCGTCTTTGGTAATGAAGTTTCCGGCGTGCAGCAGCATACTATACACAGTTGCGATAGCAGCATCGAGATCCCACAGTTCGGCATGAAGCATTCCTTAAACATTTCAGTTGCGGCAGGTATCGTACTGTGGGAAGTGGTGCGCAACCAACTACATACCGTTACCACCTTAAAATCTGCCTGATTGCCTGATACAGAATCTATACAATCGCCGGCATATCGCATGCGTGCTTCCATAAATAAATATCTTTCCCTCGTACAGTTTGCGCACACCATTTTTGCCATGCCGTTTGCCCTCATCGGATTCTCCCTCGGATATCGCGATCGAAGTTTCCAAACGTATAAGCCCTGGTGGTTTCTTTTGCTGATGGTTATCCTCTGTATGGTTTTCGCCCGAAGTGCCGCTATGGCTTTTAACCGCTACCTGGATGCGGAATTTGATGCGGCCAATAAGCGTACAGCCATCAGGGAAATACCTTCCGGCGCTGTGAGCAGAAGGCAGGCGCTTGTGTTCGTGTTGCTGAATTGCCTGGCATTTTTGATCACCACCTATTTTATAAATGCGTTGTGCCTGGTGCTGGCTCCGGTTGCCTTAGCTGTTATTCTTTTTTATAGTTATACCAAAAGGTTCACCGCTTTGTGCCATCTCATACTGGGGCTTGGCCTGAGCCTTGCACCCATCGGCGCCTACATTGCTGTCACAGGCAAATTTGCTTTAGCACCGGTTTTATTATCTGTGGCAGTATTGTGCTGGGTTGGTGGATTTGACATCATTTATGCCTTGCAGGATGAAGAATTCGACAAAGGGCACAAGCTGCATTCAATACCTGCTTGGTTGGGTGCACGAAAAGCACTCCGTATGAGCGAGGCCCTTCATGTTTTTTCATTCGTTTCGCTTATTATAGCCGGGACGGCAGCGCATTTATCCTGGCTTTATTGGTTGGGGATTGCAATTTTCGGATTCTTCCTTATCCGCCAACACCGGCTCGTGAGTTCTGCCAACCTGGTAAACGTCAACCGCGCTTTCTTCACTTCCAATGGCTTTGCGTCCGTTTGCTTTGCTGTGTTGGTGATAATGGATATTTTCCTTTTGCACACATAATTGTTCTTTCTCAATGGCCAGGATTCTTTGTATCGACTATGGGAAAAAGCGAACAGGCATTGCCGTCAGCGATCCTTTGCAAATCATTGCCACTTCATTAACGAGCGTTTCCTCGCCGGACCTGATAGAGTTTTTGAAAAGCTACATGACCTCGGAAGAGGTAGAATTGATTTTGATCGGTTATCCTTTGAACCTGAACAATGCTGATACCCATGCAACCCCATTGGTAAAAGACATGATCACAAAATTGGAAAAGGTATTTCCACAAATACCTTTAAAAACGGTGGATGAGCAATTTACCTCGGCGCTTGCCCGTGAAGCAATGCTACAGATGGGCATGAAGAAAAAAGGCCGCCGACAAAAAAGCAATGTTGATGAGATAGCGGCGACGATGATGCTGCAGGAATACATGAATAGCTCCCGATAGCCGTTAACGCACAGTTCCGCCTTATCTCCATTGACCAGTGTTATCCGGACATCGGCAAATCAGTTAAATTTGCCCCTAACAAAAAACCAGCTTAATGATTTTGCCGATTGTGGCTTATGGCAACCCGATACTACGTAAAGTTGCAAAAGAAATAACGCCTGATTATCCCGGGCTGGATGCCTTACTCTCCGACATGTGGGAGACTTTGTATAACAGCAAAGGTGTGGGTTTGGCTGCACCGCAGATTAACAGGGATATTCGCCTCTTCGTGGTTGATAGTATACAGATACTTAACAACCTGGAAGATGATGAAAAAGATGACTTCCCTGGTGATGAAGGTTATAAAGGCGTCTTTATAAATGCGCACATCGCCGAGGTCGCCGGAGAAGAATGGGTTTACAATGAAGGCTGCCTGAGTATTCCAAAAATCAGGGAGGACATTGTAAGAAAGGAGCGGTTAAACATTTCTTACCTGGATGAAGAATTTAAAGAACATACAAGAACATTTACCGGCATCACTGCCAGGGTAATTTTGCACGAGTACGACCATATCGAAGGAAAACTCTTTATCGATTATCTTAAGCCTTTGAAGAAAAGTTTACTTAAAAGAAAACTAAGCGATATTTCCAAAGGAAATATTTCGGTAGATTACCGGATGTCTTTTCAGAAATAGTGGCCTGCGCCACCTAACCTATTCGTACCAATGATCAGGAAAAACATCGTTGTGATTTTTCTGTTTTTCAGCCTGCCTGCTATCGCTCAGCAGAAGCCCGATTCGGTGCTGAAGGTGGACAACAATTATATTACACTCTCCGAAATAGTTGTCAACCGGAAGCTGGATGTAGCCTCATTTATACAAAGAATAAAAGAAGACACCACATTCTACAAAGCATTTCGCAATCTTCATATCATTGGGTTCACCTCACTGAATGATATCAGGATGCTGGATAAAAATGGAAAGATTGCTGCGGGTTTGTATAGCAAAACCATTCAACACTACATTGGAGATTGCCGTACTATGGAAGTGACAGATCAAAAAGTAACGGGCGATATGTACGATGCCGATAGCAACTTCAATTATTACACACCGGAAATGTATGCCTCGCTTTTTTTTACAAAAGGTTCTGTGTGCGGCGAAGATAATATTGTAAAGGGCAGGGAATTTTCTACTGCCGGGCTAAGCGGTATTGCAAAGCACAAGGAGCAACTAAAGAAATTATTTTTCAATCCCGGAGCCAAAATTACTGGCCTCCCCTTCATCAGTGGAAAAACGGAGATCTTCGATCCGGGAATGGCTGATAAATATGATATGGAGATAGACTTGCGGGACTTCAATAGTATTCCCTGTTATGTATTCACCGTGAAGGTGAAAGATAATCGCCAGAGCAGCGTCGTGATCGATGAAATGGTGACCTGGTTCAATGAAAAAAACTTTGAGATTGTTGCAAGAAAATATGCCCTGAGCTACGATGCCGGTGTTTATGACTTCCGCGTAGAAATGGAAACGGAACTGCAAAAAGTCGGCGACTTACTCGTGCCCTCATTACTCCGCTATAATGGAAACTGGAAAGCCATCTTTAAAAAAAGAGAGCGGGGCGTCTTCACTGCCACACTTTTTGATTTCCGTCACTGACCCTGTGCCTGCCGATGCAGGGTATATGCACGCCACTTGTTCACGACTGCACTTATATCTCCAGGCAACCCGCTCTCAAAAAACATTTCTTTTTTTGTAGATGGATGAATGAACCCTAGTTTCTGGGCATGCAATGCCTGACGGGGTAATATTTGAAAACAGTTGTCTACAAATTGCTTGTATTTGGAATAGACAGTTCCCTTTACAATTTTGTCACCACCATACGTGTCATCATTAAATACAGGATGGCCGATGTGCTGCATATGTACCCGAATCTGGTGTGTTCTTCCCGTCTCCAGCCTGCATTCCAGCAGGGTGACATAATGAAATCTTTCCAGCACCTTGTAATGGGTTATTGCTTCTTTTCCATACTCACCCTCTGGATAAGCGGCGAATAATTTCCGGTAACGCTGGTTGCGTCCCACATGCGCATTTATTGTTCCTTCATCTTCATCAAAATCTGCCCAAACCAACGCTACGTACCTGCGAAAAACCGTGTGGTCAAAGAACTGTTTTGCCAGGGACGTCATGGCGTTGGCCGTTTTGGCCAGCACCAATAAACCACTGGTGTTTTTATCGATACGGTGTACCAGTCCGAAGCGGGGCAGGTCCGTTTCTTCAATGGATGCATCCTGTTGCTTCAGGTGCCAGGCAACTGCGTTTATCAGTGTACCGTTAGGATTTCCGCTGCCGGGATGTACTACCATGCCCGCCTCTTTATTTACAATCAGCAAATCTTCATCCTCATATTCTATCTTAAATGGAATTTGTTCCGGCACGATTTCCCCCGAGTCTGGCAGGTTCGTTTCGTAAATAATAATCTTATCATCGGGGCGGACTTTATAGTTGGATTTAATATTTTTTTCGTTTACCAACACGCGGCCGGCATCTATGCTTTGTTGTATTTTATTGCGGGTGGCACCCTCTATTCTGTTCATCAGGAATTTATCGATACGTAGCGGCTCCTGCCCACCCGCCACCGTGATGGCAAGCCTTTCGAACAACTCTTCGGTTTCCGCTGCATTTACCTCATCATACTCCATACACACATTAATTATTATTAAACGACCTAACTTGCAAGGTAAATTTTTAGGTTGGCGGATCAGCAGGTAATATTTAGGAACCTTGGAATCATTTCTTACCAGGTCGCATGGGACCTGCAGGAAAAGCTTGTGCAGCAAAATGTTGATATAAAATCTGAAGCCCGAAAAAAATTGTTGGAAGGTGAAGGCCAGGAATTTTCTCCCGCCCGCCTGCCAACAACAAACTATTTACTGTTCTGTGAACACCCTCCTGTGTATACCCTTGGGAAGAGTGGGCACATAGACAATGTGTTGCTAAGCCAACAACAATTAGCTGATAAAAAGATAGAATTTTTTCACACCAACAGAGGGGGGGATGTCACCTTTCATGGGCCTCAACAAATTGTGGGTTATCCTATCCTTGACCTGGAAAAATTCTACACAGATATTGGGAAATACCTTCGAAGCCTGGAAGAAGTGATCATACTCACCCTGGCTGATTACGGACTGTATGGCGAAAGAAGCCCCGGAGAAACCGGTGTTTGGCTTGATCCCGGCAAGCCTGGGCACGAACGTAAGATTTGCGCCATGGGTATCCGTTGCAGCCGTTGGATCACCATGCATGGGTTTGCATTTAACATCAATACTGACCTTTCCTATTTCAGCAACATCATTCCCTGCGGTATTGTGAATAAAAAAGTGACTTCTATGGAAAAGGAATTGGAAAGAACTGTGCCTTTGGAGGAAGTGCAACAAATATTGCGGGAAAATTTCGAAAAAGTGTTTGAAGTAACACTTACCTCAATTCGTACCCCTGTTTATTCATGGCCGGAATAGGTTTACCATCTTTTGGTATATACAATTTGTGTCGTTCCGTGATCACGCCATTTTCAAAAAGCTCAAAACGAAAAAGCCCGGCGTGCAGGAAATTTACTTTATCGAGCGTAAGATAAGGCTCCATCACTTTTTTTATTTCAAACAGAAAAGTATTGTCGTCTTCAAAAAACTTGATAGAATAGCGTTTGTTCTCGTAATCTGGTAAAGAGATAATGACATTGGCATCCCGGCCGGTATAAATATGTTTTGATGGAACAAACCAAGTCTGCACGGTCCGTCCTGTCTCCACCACCTGGGGCACAGTGGCTGAAGTATCTAAGACTGGCCTGTGTGATTCTGAGAAAATATAAGAGCCTCCCTCAAAGGAAATAAACAGCCGGTAAAATTGGGACGGGCTGAAAGTTTTTTGATCAACAAATCCGTTTGATTCCGCCTTTACATTCAAAACGCTACCGATGGTAGTAAAATTTTTCAGGCTGTCATAGGAACGCTGTATACCGATATTCGTGATATTGGAAAACCTGTTCGTCCACGATACCAGTACTTTATCACTGATCAGCGTCACAGATACCTTGGGCAGCGTGTCCTGTGCAGCCAGTTGCTGACAGAAAACCAGGGCAAGCACTACAATTAATGCCGATCTATACATGGTACTGACGAAGCTAAAATTTTTGAGGCGTCGCAAATATATGTGCTTGTTAATTGAAACTAAAAAATCAAAACGTCTGACCCAAGGGAGAGATTGCCTTGCAGGCCTCCGGTGTGTATCGCAAGTATACTTGAGCCGGCCGGGAAGTATCGTTTTGTGAGAAGATCGCTAATGCCATAGAACATTTTGCCCGTATAAACGAAATCAAGCGGAACGTGGTACCGCTGATAAAAGGAGTTAATGAAACGCAAAAGGGAAGGGGTGTGCCGGGCGTAGCCGCCAAAATGGTAATCCCCAAATATTTCATAAAGTGTATGTTGTTCTACTCCCAATTGAACCAGCCTTTTCGGAATATCGTGCATATTTTTTAATACGGGGAAACCAAGTACAACTGTTCCGGGTGAAGCGGCACTAATGATTCCCGCAAAAGTCGTTGCTGTACCAATCGGTATACAAATGTGTGAGTAGAGGCTCTGATCGATTTCCGCCACGATTTCCGCGGCGCCTTTAACTCCCCGGCGCGAGAATCCGCCCTCGGGCACAAGGACATAGTCGCCAGATTTTTCTTCCCGGTAATAATCCATGTGGCCCGATGAAATTTTTTTGTATGCTTCGCGGGAAATGAATTCGAGTTGCATCCCGTTCTCAAGGCAAAATGCTAGCGTGTGAGACAGCGCTGCAGCCCTTTCTCCGCGAACAATACCTACGCTTTTTATGTTCCGCTCACGGCAGGCAAACGCCGTAGCGGCAAGGTGGTTAGAGTAAGCACCCCCAAATGTTACAATTTCTTTTCGCCCGGCTAAAGCTTCTTCCAAAAAATATTTGAGTTTAAAAATTTTATTGCCTGAAACGATCGGATGTATTTTGTCCATTCGAAGGATCGACAAATTGACGTTTTGCTCTTTAGCCAACTCATCATATAATAATTGCACCTCCAAGCCGTTGGGATAAACTGTGATTTTGAAGAGTCGAAAATTAGCTCACAAATCAATTCTTTTTATTTTCGCGGACAATATTCATTTATCACACTAAATCTAGCATTACACCATGAAACCAACCCTATTAATTCTTGCAGCAGGAATGGGCAGCCGTTACGGCGGTATCAAGCAAATGGATTCCTTCGGGCCATCAGGGGAAACCATCATCGATTATTCTATCTACGATGCGATCCAAAGCGGGTTCGGCAAAGTTGTCTTTATCATCAGAAAAGATTTTGCGGAAAACTTTAGAAATATTTTCGAGAAAAAATTAAATGGGAAAATAGAGACCGATTATGTGTTGCAGGAAATGGATTCTCACACAGAAGGATACAAAATGGAAGTGGAAAGAACGAAGCCATGGGGTACTTCCCATGCTGTCTTGTGCGCAAAGAATGCGATCAACGAACCCTTCGCCGTCATCAATGCTGATGATTTTTATGGCCGTGATGCCTTCGAAAAAGCAGCGAAATTTCTGAATGATGGTGTAAACG
>JBBQSI010000163.1:0-7438 GCA_038213975.1 Chitinophagales bacterium | reverse complement strand
ACATGTTTGTCAAACTAGACCTCAGTAAAACGAATTGCTATATTGGCGAACCGGTGGTGGCTTCTTATAAATTGTATACAAGGCTCAGGTCAGAATCTCTTATTACCGGAGCCCCGTCTTTTAATGGCTTTTCAGTTAGCGACATTGATCTAAATTCAAATGGATCTGCGACAATAGAAAAGTATAAAGGCAGGGAATACAATGTTTACACGTTGAGGAAGGTTCAACTCTATCCGCTCCAGGCGGGTAATATCACGCTCGATCCTATCGTGGCCGATAATAAAGTCACTTTTCTCAGGCGGGAATACGCAGGGAGCCAGTCAGGAGATTTGTTTTATGATATGATGCGGGATTTTGCCAACGAAACTTCTCCGGTTGGATCTGTGATAGAGAAGAAAGTGACGCTAAAAAGCGAACCCGTGATAGTTTCCGTAAAGCCTCTTTCCGAAAAAAATAAGCCCGTTAGTTTCAAAGGTGCTGTCGGCAAAATGGAGATTACTTCTGTATTGGAAAAAAATACTATTACCACCGACGATGCCGGCAATTTCAAGATTACGATCAGTGGAGAAGGCAACCTGCAAATGGTGAATGCGCCGAAAGTAGTATGGCCGGATGGGGTGGATGGCTATGAGCCAAAGGTGACAGAGGACGTTGATAAGATGTCAGTGCCTATGAAGGGCTCAAAAGAATTTGTTTATCCTTTCACCGTTGGCAAGGCCGGAACATACAAGCTGCCGGCAATATCGTTTTCTTTCTTTGAACCAGAGCATGGTAAATTCGAAGAGCGTCAGACCGAACCAATTGCGCTAAATGTGATAAGGGGCAAAGGAAATCCGGGAGGGACGTTGGTAAATGCAGCAGGGGAAGAATCAACAGACGATGGTATGAGCTGGGGAGACAAGGGCCTTATTTTTTCCGGTGCCGGATTGGTTTTGGCCTTTTTGTTTTTCTATGTGACACGAAATAGAAATGTAGCTGCCAGGGAAGATGTTTCCCGCCAGGTTAAACCGGCGATGCCGGCAAGCGCATTGTCGTCAAATACCCCGGCATACATTTCATACAATCCCTTGGCGCCGGCTTACAGGAAGCTCCAGGAAAAGGACAGCAAGGAATTTTACTGCACGCTGGATACCTCTTTGAAAACTTACCTGGCACAGAAGCTAAAAGTACCTGTAGAAGCGCTCACACGTAAACGCCTAAACGAAGAATTGGACAAATGTGGTGTAAGCCTGCATGTGTCACTGATGGTAAATTCGCTGGTGGATCATTTGGAGCGGCGGGTTTATACGCCTGATCCGGGAGATGAAGCGTTGGATGCGACCTACCAAAAGGCTGCTGAGGTTGTTTCATTGCTGGATAAGCAAGTGACTTTTTAGTACTCGGTAAATTTGTAGCCCATCCCACGCACAGAATGAAAGTAGTAAGGATTGCGGCTGTCTTTTTCAAAATATTTTCTGAAACTTAAAATGAAATTATCGATTGTGCGGGTGGTTGGGTAAACGTTATAACCCCATACGGCCTGCAGAATTTTCTCCCTTGTCACCACTTCATTTTTATTTTCTATCAATAGCTTCAGCAACATGCCCTCTTTTTTAGTAAGGCTTATCTTTTCTCCCTGCCGCGTGGTGCATTCGAGGCTTTTAAAATCTATTTCATTTTCTCCAAAGGAATAGACGTCGGGTAGATGAACGTTCGCAGTAATTTTCTGGCTTTTGTTGATGAGCTTTTTTACACGGATTAATAATTCCTCAAGGTCAAAAGGTTTTGAGAGATAATCATCAGCCCCTTTTTTAAGCCCCATCACCCGGTCGCTGCTGTTATTTTTTGCGCTCAAAATTAAGATAGGCACTTCAGGGTTGGTCAAGCGAACGCTTTCACATACGGCGAGGCCGTCTATTTCCGGTATCATCAGGTCCAGCACGATCAGATCAAAATATTCATTGCTCACAGCTTTCAGGGCGGCTGCGCCATCATAGGCCGACGTGACTTCATATCCTTCCATTTCAAAATTAATCCGAAGAGCCTGTTGAAGATTTTCTTCATCTTCCACTAACAGTATTGAAAGTCGTTTTTCAAATTCCATATTGCTAATTCGTTGACGTTGGAAAAGTAATTACAAATGTGGTGCCCTTCGGCTGGTTTGCTTCTATTTGAATTGTAGCTTTATGTTGGTCTGCAATCTTCCGGGATATGTAGAGGCCGAGGCCGGTGCCTTTTGCCCGCCGTGAGCCGCGATAATATTTTTCGAAAACTTTTGGCCAAAGTGTTTTAGGAATGCCTGCACCTTCATCTGATACCGAAAGATTCACGCGGTTTTGTTTTTGGAACACCTTTATCAAAACCAGATCGTCCTGCCCTGAATATTTGATGGCATTGTCTAAAAGATTGTTCACCACAAGGTATAGCAGCATGTTGTCACCTTCAATGAAAACTTGTGAAGTCGCTTCCAATCTGATTGTTCTTTGCGGGTAGCGCGATTTAAATTCTTTCACGCAAAGTTCTGCCAGGTCCGAAAGGGAAACTTTCTCTTTTACAACTTCATAACCACCGGCTTCTATCTGGCTTGTAAGAAGCAAATTGTTGCAGAGCGCATTCAGGCGGTCAGCTTCCTGGATAGTGCTGCTGAGCAATCTTTGTTGCTGATCCGGCTGCAGCGTTCGTTTTTGCAGCGTCTCCAGGTTAAGTTTTGTGACGGCGATCGGTGTTTTCAGCTCGTGGGTGATGGCCATCATAAAATTTTGCTGCTGCTGGCTTTGGAGAAACTGCCGCCTGACGGCGCGAAAGACCACTACTGCGCCGGTAATGATCAGTAGGAGAAAGGTGATGCCTTCGGCCAGGTATTGAGTCGTTTTCCGGTGCCTGAATTTTGTTACCGCTTCCAGTTTCTTTGTAAAGTTAGGATCATCCTGGCTTACAAGATCACGTCGATAAAGTGCGAGTTCATCTACCTGCTTATTCAGCGCGATAAACCAAAAGATCAGCGCTGCAATGATGTATGCCAGCAGCAGCCAATACAACGCATAGATGCGTTGCAATTTTTTGATCTTTAAATTATTTGCAAGCTTTTGCAGAGCTGCCATATCGCTGAAGATGTTGGGTATTAATGGTTACCCGCTTTTTCTATTCTTACGCCGACACTCAATACATATTGCAGTGGATTCTCCCGCATGATCTGCGCTATGGAAATACTATAAGTTCCCGGGCGGGCGAAGGCAACTGGCCCACGGCTGATTAATTTTCTCACCTCGTAAATATCGTTGAGCCCGGTTCCCTCCCAGCCTTTAGCATCTGTGGCAAGCGAAAGATTTACATTCTGAAAAAGGGTGCTGTCGCCGGGCCTGTCTAAACCGACACGCAGCCAGATATTGTTGAAGTTGTACTTGTCAGTATGCCGGAGGGTGATAAATAAATTATAAAGCGAGGTAGTGTCGGAGATGTTAAACTTAAATTCCGGTGTGTATTGGTATTGCCACTCCTGAGAAGGAATCTGTGCCGACTTCTCAAACTCGTCAATTTGTATGCACGAAGAAATATTAAGCATTAGTGCTACAACGCACGCGAAGTTGAAAATACTTTTTGGTGAAAGACGTGTAGCAAATTTCCCCGGGAAAATTTTTTGAGAAAACATTTTACAGGATATTGAAGATCTGTTCTTTCGCTTTTTCAAGGTCGTCCTTCATCATTACCACACATTTTTGAATATCTGAATCATAAGCTTTCGAGCCGGTTGTATTTATTTCCCGGCCAATTTCCTGCACAATAAAAGCGAGTTTTTTCCCTTTCGTCTCATCTGTATTATCAAGTACATCGAGGAAATAACTACAATGGTTTTTCAGCCGAACCTGCTCTTCCCTTATGTCGATCTTTTCTATGTAGTAGATTAGTTCCTGCTCCATCCTGTTCTTGTCATAATTTTCTTTTCCAAGATTTTCTTCGATCATTTGCAGGAGTTGCTGGCGCATGCGCTCTTTTCGCTTCGGCTCCAGTTTAAGAATTTCTTCCTCCTGGGAATTTATATTTTTTATCCTTAGACGCAGTTCACCGTCAAGTGATTTTCCTTCATCCTTGCGATGATGATTCAGATCGTCAATAGCCGTTTTCAAAACGGATTTTAGCGACGACCAGTCCTTTTCAGATAACACCTCGTTGCTCGGTGTCACTACTTCGGGCAACCTGAGCAGGGAGCCAAGAACAGAATTTGTATCGATGCTTAACTCCTCAGCGAGGTCGCTCATTTGAGCGTAATATGATTTAATAAGATCTGTGTTGATCACAACGGGTTTGGACGAACCATTATGTTTGATGACGATCAGGCATTCTACTGTACCACGCATGAGATTTTCCTGCAAAATATTCCTGATGTCAAACTCGTAAGGTTTCAACAGGGCCGGAATTTTTAGATTGACTTCAAGCTGTTTGCCGTTGAGTGATTTTATTTCCACCAGGAAAGTTTTGTCATGGACTGTGTGCTCCGCTCTTCCAAAACCCGTCATTGATTTTACCATAGCACTTTATCGTTTGGATAATTTAAGCAAGTTATATAATTCCCCCTGAGTTAATATTTGCATTTCGCCTGGCGCCAAACTTTCGAGGGTTGCTCTTTCTATTCTGTACCTGATCAGGCGCAACGTTGGAAAGCCAACCGCCGCGGTCATCTTTCTAACCTGGCGATTTTTTCCTTCCGTCAAAATAATTCTCAACCAACTCACCGGGATATTTTTTCTTTCACGAATCGGCGGAACTCTTTGCGCTACGCTTGGATCACTGATGAAAATTTCGGCTTTGCATTTAGCCGTTTTGTGCGTGGTTGATTTATGGCTGATCTCTACACCAGCCTGCAATTTGTCTGCGGCTTCTTTGGTGATCGTTCCCTCCACCTGCACCCAGTATTCGCGTTCGTGGCCTTTCTTTGGATTCAAAAGATCGGTGTGCACGGTGGAATCGTTGGTAAGTATGAGCAGCCCTTCGCTATCATAGTCCAGCCTGCCAACAGGGTACACATCATTTGGTACATCAAAGACATCTTTTAATGTTTTCTTATCACCTTCCGGTGAAAATTGTGAAAGGACATGAAAGGGTTTGTGAACAAGAAAATAGTGTTGCAAAAAAAAGAATTGAAAACTTGAATGATAATTTTCAGAAATAATAAAGCCCGTCTTTTAGGCCGGGCTTTGTTATAATGATGGGTTAGTAAGTACAGGAAATAAATTTCCTACACAATATTAAAAAGAAATTTTTCTATCATGAAGATTTTTATGAATTATTTTATCAACATTCCTTACACGTTTGTGGAAAAGGCTGAAAAGTTTTTATAACGATCAACAATTTTTCTAAAAAAATTTACCGTGCTATCACCTTTCAGTTGTAAAAAATTTTTGACAAGGAAATTTTTTTTTCTTCAAAAGTGAAGCAGGTTAAGCGACGAATAATCATAGAGCGGTCATTTTCATCCAGGAAATCTTTGTCTTAAACTATGCGCAGCTTTTTTGGTTTTTCATTCTGCGAAATGTTTTGCAACTGTTGCTTTCAGGTGAAAACTGGCAACAGCCTATCTTTATCTGAAATAAAAAAACATGCAATTCCCATCACCCGTTTCTGTGGACTGGCTGTCTGAATTTACCGGCGCAAAAGTGATAGGCAATCGTGAAGCATTTGCAACAGGCATCAATGAAATACACAATGTGGAGGAAGGAGATCTTGTCTTCGTAGACCATCCAAAATATTTTGACAAATGCCTGCAAAGCCCGGCCAGCTTCATTATTATCAACCAGGAAATGGAAGTGCCTGCCGGTAAAACTTTACTCGTTGTAGACGATCCTTTTGAAGTGTACCAAAAAATTGTCAACCATTTTAAGCCGTTCGTACCCTCATCCGTTCAGGTAAGTGCGTCAGCAGTTATTGGAAAGAATACGGTGATCATGCCTAATGTTTTTTTGGGTAACCAGGTGACAGTGGGTGACAATTGTATTCTTCATCCTAACGTGGTGGTGTATGATGGATGTGCTATTGGCGACAATGTGGTTATACATGCCGGCACCGTCATTGGCAGCGACGCGTTTTATATGAATACAAAAAAAAATCGCGATACCTGGTATAAAAAGATGACAAGCTGCGGCACGGTGAAAATTGAAGATGATGTTGAGATCGGCGCAAACTGTACCATTGATCGCGGGGTGAGTGCAGCCACCATAATTGGTAAAGGCACCAAGCTCGACAATCTCGTTCATCTTGGTCATGAAGTAGTCACTGGAAAAAATTGTTTGCTCGCTGCGCAGGTGGGGGTTGCCGGTGGCACTGTGTTGGGAGATGGAGTGATACTTTGGGGCCAGGTGGGTGTCAATAAAACTATTTCTATCGGCGACAATGCAATTGTAATGGGCCAGGCTGGTGTGACCTCAAGCATTGCCGGAAATAAAACATACTGGGGCACACCGATTGATGAATTCTACAGCAAGAGAAAGGAGTTGGTGCTTTTAAAAAGGTTGCCGGAAATTTGGGAGAAAATTAAAAAGCTTACTTAAACAGTAGTGTTTATTGTCCTCCTGTTGGTTCCTGGGACTTAGCCATTGGCGAATAATCGTAAGGTAACATGTCGCCAATTTTTCTAAAGCCGAGGTAGCCATTTGAAGTTACATCTGTCTGGTCAAAGAAGTATCCATTCTGTTCGATGTTAATTGTTTCACCAGGCGCGAAAACCAGTTTTGATAATTGATAATTTTTTGCAGCAAGGCTGTCAATTTTCAGATAGGCAGGCTCGGGCCTCATGTTCTTGTAAACGACAGCCAGGTTAGGTAACATCGGACGGATCTCAGCTACGCCACTGCTATCATCTTTTGAAAAGTTCAACGCGGTATAAATATCTTCTAAAGGTACCGGGACATCTTTGGCTCCGTTACTCACCAGCAATTGCAATTCGTATCCTGTCTGCTCTAAATTTTTATTGTACATGCTTCGCATAAACTGCAGCATCGAACCCTGGAAAGCCTTGAGCCTGTTTGTCCGCCAAACCTTCATTTGTTCCGGTGTGCCTGTCATTTCTTCGAACAGCGGGTAACCGATAAAAAGATTGGTGGTGGAATTGTATTCGTAAGTGAATGAATCGATGGCAAAATGCAGGATGTAGCCCAGTGCATTATTCTCTACTGTCACAGGTTCTTTTGCCAGCACCTTCAACCTGTTTCTTTTTTTACTAAAATAAAAATGCAGCACATCCGTGTTTTTTATCGTCGTCTGTTTTGCATTGCCCGACTGCCCGATAAAATTGTTGATGAAGAATTCACCATACTTCTGCCAGCCATCTTTTACTTCATTACTCAGCGCCACCGATACTTCCTCCAATGATTGCGTTTGCGGACTCATTTCAAAAGAGAGATTTTCATTTTGCGGATCACTTGATGTTACGCGGGCAGATTCTGTTTCAAAACCTGTATAGGTGACC
>JBBQSI010000162.1:0-7441 GCA_038213975.1 Chitinophagales bacterium | reverse complement strand
AGATGTGGTCCTTCATCGGGCTTGATACCGCACCACTCCAGGCTTTTAATAATATATTCCTCTGCGCCCTCAACGAATCTTCCCTGGTCGGTATCTTCTATTCGCAGTATAAAATCACCGCCATTTTTTTTTGCAAAAAGGTAATTGTATAATGCGGTTCTCACTCCTCCAAGGTGTAGCCCGCCAGTGGGACTCGGCGCAAACCGTACTCTGGTTCTATTCATACAACAAATATATAAATGTTGAAACAGGTAGTTATTCCCGAAATAAAAAGCGTGAAAATTCACCAGCACTCCTTTTATTTTTTGTGATCTTTAGGAGTAATTGCAATACATGTTTTATCTGACCATAGCACCGTATTTACTTCAAAAAATCTACAGTGAGTGTATCTGGAAAATCAATACGGACAAGAAAGAAATCTTTTTGACTTTTGATGATGGCCCTACCCCGGAAGTGACGTGGTTTGTCCTGGGAGAGTTGGCAAAATTTCAAGCCCGTGCTACTTTTTTTTGTATTGGCAGCCAGGTGAAAAATTACCCTGCTTTGTACAAAGAAATTATTGCGCATGGGCATCGGACCGGTAACCACACTTACGATCATTTGAACGGCTGGAGGGTGAAGGACAATGAATATATTGATAACATTCAACTGGCAAAAGACGTCATCAACTCACGATTGTTTCGGCCTCCTTACGGGAAGATCACCAAGTTTCAATTAAAGATTTTGGAAGGAGATAAGTTCAGGATGAAGACCGTGATGTGGACAGTCTTAAGTGGCGATTTTGATACGACTGTCTCAAACGAAAAGTGTTATCAAAATGTAGCCCGAAACACCAGGGAGGGTTCTATTGTCGTATTTCATGACAGCGAAAAAGCGTTCACCCGGCTTCGTTATGCGTTACCCAAAACGCTGGACCATTTTGCTGCAAGGGGATTCCAGTTCAATACATTACCTCTATAAAATAAATTGGGCCGGGGTAGATACCCAGGCCCGTTTTTAATCCGTACCCTATGAAAACTGTTGTGAAGGTAATAAATTGTTTTTAACAAATCAACAACAATTTTTATTTATGCAGGGTTATTTCGTGATCCTTTCCGTTGACGGTTAGGATGGCTTTGTTATCACACCCGCCATCACCATAACTAAGGTCTCCGCCCATATTATTTCGAGTGAGATGCAAAATACCTTTTGAAATCCATTTGCAACCAAATCTCCAGATGAGCGGTACCGTAATTTCCGCAGTCCAAAAATTATTTTGAGATGTTGAACCCGAGCCATTGCCTGTAACCTGGTAAATATCATCAGCTAAAAGAAACGGAGTGCCCATGCCTTCAATTTGCGTGTTCGTCCTCGTGGATGACCATGTTTTCCATTTACCAGCACTCGTGTTCGTGATCTTTCCTCCGGTTACTGAATGCGTCCACCTAATGGCTGTAGTACTCGTGTTTTCAATTACCTGGGTTCCTTCTAATTTAAAACTATCTACATGATAGTCTATAAGGGTAGTCGTAACCTTGCTCCCGGTGATAAACACCGGGCCGGTGTAAACGCTCATTATTTTTCCGGAACGCAGTTTTCCATCTTTACCGATACAACCGGTGCCAAAATCCAGGATTACTGTTTTAGGAAAAACACGGAGTGCTTTTGAGTCAACTGTTACAGTAAAGCACCTGGCTGAGTCCGGCGTTTCGGGTTGAAGGCTGCTGCTTTTATCAGAAGAATAAATAATATCCGCACCAGAGCCAATGCCAATGTCTTCACCCGCATCGGAAGATTGCACCCCCAGGGTAATCTTGAAAACTTCATCATAATGTGCCTGGGCACCTTCATCTTCCCGGGCGGCATTAAACATTGCGGTAGCGCTGTCATCGACCTGGGGATCTACAGTGTTATCATCTTTTTTACAAGAAATGAAAAGAGTGGTTGCTGCAAGCGCGAGCACAGCAAGTTTTGTTAGTTTCATGATTGATACGATTGTTGAAAGTAATAAGGATTGAGCCGGTAGGACGCGTCCTGACATGCTTTGGTTTAATTGGTTTGAAATTTCAAAAGACTGAATGGGAGTAAATGATGAGGACTTTCAACGTTGATGTTTCCCAATGTAACGGCGATGTTTAGCCGAACCTGAACAATCAATCAACTGCACTCTTCTCTTCAATAATTTCTGTTCCTTTGTTTTATGGTTTTTATAGATACGCATACCCATCTCTATGTCAAAGAATTTTCTCCCGACATTGATGAGGTGATCAGGAAAGCGACAGAAGAAGGAGTTGAATTGTTTTTGCTACCGGCAATTGATAGTGAAGAAACTGCCAGCATGAAAGACCTCGAAAATAAATATCCCGATAAATGCCTGTCAATGGCTGGGCTTCACCCATGTTCGGTAAAAGGAAATTATGCTGAAGAATTACAGCATGTTCAGGATCTTTTACAGACGCGGAAATTCGTCGCGATCGGGGAAACCGGCCTTGATTTTTACTGGGACAAAACTTTCACCAGGGAGCAATACGAAAGTTTAAAGATTCATGCAGAGTGGGCTTTGCATTACGATCTGCCACTTGTACTGCACACAAGGGACGCCATGCGGGAGGCCATAGATGTCATTAGTCTCTACCGTGGCCGGGGGCTACGTGGAGTTTTCCATTGTTTCGGTGGTACCTTGGAAGAAGCAAACGACATTATCAGCAATAATTTCCTGCTTGGCATTGGCGGAGTTGTTACCTATAAAAAATCCGGCCTGGCAGACTTGCTTAAATCTGTCGACTTAAGCCACGTGGTCCTGGAAACGGACGCTCCCTATTTAGCACCCGTACCATATCGCGGGAAGCGCAATGAGAGCAGCTACATAAGCATTATCGCCGGGAAGATTGCCGAGGCTAAAGATGTCAATATTGAAGAAGTCGCAGAGCAAACAACTAAAAATGCCCGCGAAATGTTTAAGCTTAATCCGGCATGAACAGGGGATGGACGATAACGCAGGTTTCAAAAGTTGGTCTGCTCATTGCACTGCTTATTTTCATCACCTGGTTAATCATTGTTTCCGTGTCTATTCCAAACCAAGCAAGCAGCGGCCTTTTGACGCTGGTCACAAAAACCCTCACCGCTTCCAGCGTGCCGAAAGTGAATGTAGCGGAGGCAGTAACCCAGAAAAAATCTGTGCTGTTCCTGGATTCCAGGGAAAGAGCGGAGTTTGATGTAAGCCATATAAAAGATGCAATATTTATAGGCCCTAACCCTGATTTGACGAAAATGAAAAGTGTCGATAAGCAAAAGAACATAATCGTTTACTGTTCTGTAGGTGTCCGCAGTGACGAGGCGACGGCTGTACTTCAAAAAGCAGGTTTTAGCAAAGCAAAAAACATGTTTGGCGGCATTTTCGAGTGGATTAATGAAGGCAACCCGGTGTACGACACTGCCGGCAGGCAAACGGATTCCGTACATGCCTATTCTCATTTTTGGGGCATGTTTGTTCATAATGTCCGCAAAGTTTACTAGCACCCAAAGATTATGTCAATACTCTTTTTGCCACAATAGAAGAATTGTCCGCTCGTTTTAACAGATTCAAACTGTCATCTGCAGAAACTTCAACTTGTAATGTAGTTTACCTTTGCACCTTATTAATTCTGCCCTTTCCATTAAAACGTTTCTAAAATACCTCCTGAGTTTTTTTATTCTGGTTGTTTCAGGTAAAGTTGCCGCTGCCCAGGAGAAAACAATTACCGGCACAGTTACCGATGCCCAAACGAAACAGCCCCTTGCTTCCTGCAGTGTTTATTCGCTGACGTCAGGGAATGGCGTGATCACTGATGATGAAGGAAAATTTTCCCTTCAGCTCGACCGCTCAACGGATTCCATTGCTATATCAATGATCGGGTATAAAACTCAGGTGAAAGCGGTAACCACAGAAAGAACCCAGGTAATATCTTTTAATGCCGAGCCGGCAGCTGCTGCCATGACGGATATTGTGGTAGCCGTGAAAACCAAATATACCAAAGCCCAGCGCCTGGTAAAAAAAGCAATTGATGCAAAAGGAAAGAACGATGTTTTTAACAGCGACAACTACCAGGCCGGCGTGTATGATAAAATCGAAATTGATCTAAAGAATATCCCGGAGAAAATTCAGAAAAACCGGCTGCTCAAGCCTCTGGCTTTTGCGTTTGATAATATGGATACAACGGCCGACAACCAAAAAGCGCTGCCTGTATATCTTTCGGAAAGCCATGCTAATTATTACTACCGGAATAATCCTGCGAAAGATCGCTACGATTATACCGCCATCCAAAGTTCAGGGCTCGACAATTCTACAATGCTTTCTTACATAGATGGCATGTACAAAAAAGTGAATGTGTACAATAACAACATCAGGCTAATGGATGTAAACTTTGTGAGCCCGGTTGCTGATAATGCTTTAAGCTTTTATGACTACACTATCCTGGACACTTTATTTTTTTCCGGACATCAGTGCATCCAGGTTCAATTCTCTCCTTCGAGTTTTGGCACTAATACTTTCAAAGGATTTATGTGGATAGCTGATACAAGCTTCGCCCTGAAGTCTCTTACGATGCACATGGATAAAAATGCCAACGTAAACTTTGTCCACAAGTTTGAGATATCCCAGTTTTTTGAAGCAGATCAAAACGGTAAATATTTTCCGGAAAAAAATGTGCTATACATTGACCTTACGGTGCCGGCAATGAAAAAGATGGGAGTGATCGCCAAAAAAAGTACCCTCTATGCAGATGGAATCTTAAATGATCCGAACATCGATACAGCCTTTGATAAAAAAGCTGTTGACTTGCGGGAGGTTGTCAGTAATCAACATCCTGATTGGGATTCTCTGCGCCTTGAGCCATTGAGCCAGTCTGAAAACTCGGTGTACAAACTTATGGATACACTGCAAAAAATTCCGGTGGTCGCCACTTATAGTAAAATTATTTCTGCCCTGAGTGACGGATATTTTACAACGGGCAATGTTGACATTGGTAATTTATACGCCACCTATACAAGCAATTATATAGAAGGGAACCGCTATAATTTTGGCTTGAAAACCAATACGGGCTTCAATCATGATATCCAGCTAAAAGGTTACATAGGCTATGCGACCAAAGATGAGCAAACGCGTTACCAGGCCCGCTCGCTTTTTGTGCTAAGCCGCAAGCAATGGTCAACCTTGCGGTTGCAATACAGCAGTGATCTGTATGGTACTTACGACCATGAAGATGAGCTGGACCAAAACTCGATCTTTGCCTCTTTTCTCCGGCGGGTGAAAGCTTCGCGGATCAGGCTTACAAACAGGCAGGAAGGCGAGATCCAATACAAAAAATATTTTAACAATGGTATTGCCATTTTTGGCCAGATTGTGCATAGTAAATTGACGCCTTACTTCAATGTATATTATACGCACGAAAATTTCCAGCCTTACATTGTAACCAAGCCGGGAGTCTACGGCCACTATTTTACCAATGCGGCAACGGTGTCGTTGCGCTATTCTCACAAAGAAAAATTTATCACCCAGAATTATCGCCGTGGAAGTCTCGGAAGCAACTTTCCTATCGCCACGCTGTCATTTACCAAAGCGTTGAAGATTGATAACGGATTTCTAAAAAGTGATTTTGACTATACCAGATGGAATCTGAATATTGAACACGATGTTACAGACGGCCGAATTGGCCAACTATATTATACTATTGATGCCGGTATTACAAACGGGGTGTTGCCCATTGTTCTTCTTGATGTGCAGAAGGGAAATGATACTTACTATTTTAATAAATATGCGTTCAATGCAATGAACAGGTATGAATTTGCATCAGACAGATTTGTCGCGCTGGCTGTACAACAAACTTTTGGAAGTTTTCCCTTTAAGCATTTTCCCCTCCTGAAAAGATTAAAATGGCGTTCGCTTGCAACCTTTCGTGGCGTCTGGGGTGATATGACGGAAGCCAACCGAATTGCAAATGGATATTATGATAATTCAATAGATTACCACTTCACTGTGCCAAACAAGGAACCCTATATGGAGGCCGGCGTCGGCATAGACAACATTTTTCACCTCTTGCGAATTGACGCCATATGGAGACTGAATTACCTGGATAATCCCGGCATTTCGAAGTTTGGTATTCGCGGCAGCATAGAATTTAAATTCTAGATTTGCTGTAGATCTTATCGCTTTTATAATTGTGCACCTTCAGCAGCGCTTTTAATTTGAAACGCAATTTGCCTGATGAGGTTTCCAGTTGACAAAGGCTGCGGATGCCTTTTTTTGATCTATGAGTGAGACTACGAAGCACGCGGCCAAACTGAAGGAATTCTGCGCGACGGCAATTTGCGGAAATGATATCACCTCTTCCTGCCTCTACGTATCTGCCCTTACTATTGTTTACGCCGGTCAGTATGCTTTTATCGCCTTACTCATCGTATCCGGCGTGTTATTTCTTTTCAGAAAAATCTATGGCGAGGTTGTCGGTGCGCTTCCCCTTAACGGGGTGCTTACAATGTGCTGCTGAATACCACCAGTAAAAGCAACGCGTCGGGTAGCAGCCTGTCTTACGATTCTTTCGTACATGGCGACCGCGGTAATATCAGCCACGGAAGCGATGAAGTATTTGCATACCATCTTTTCTTTCGTACCCGTGATTATTGCGACGCTGGTCTTGCTAACGATCTTCCTGATGCTCACCATTTCAGGCATCACCGAATCTGCCGTCGTCGCAACAATCATTTTTGTATTGCACCTGACGGTGATGGCGGTGCTCATCATAAGTGCTATTTATTTTGTAATGACCAACGGGCTGGATATCTCCCAGGTAAATTTCCGCCAGCCGCTAAAAGGCAGTTTGGTTAGTGTGCTATTCCTCGGCTTTAGTACCGCCATGCTTGGCATCTCGGGTTTCGAAAGCTCTGCAAATTTTGTAGAAGAGCAGGAGGCCGGGGTGTTCCCGAAAACGCTGCGAAACATGTGGGTTGCGGTGACCATCATCAATCCGGCAATTGCCCTGCTGGCAGTGATGACCCTGCCGCTGAACCAGGTGTCAGAAAACCAGGAAGCATTTTTATCTTTTATGGGAAATAAAACGGGTGGTCACTTGCTGGCCATCATTATATCTATCGATGCTGTATTAGTTCTCAGTGGTGCGGTCTTAACTTCTTTTGTTGGTGTAGGCGGTTTGCTCAAACGCATGACACTGGACAGGGTGCTTCCGCAATTGCTGCTGAAAGAGAATAAAAAAGGAAGTTCCCCCCGCATCCTCATCACCTTTTATATTTTGTGCCTGTCAGTGTTATTTATTACAGAAGGTGAACTTGGTCCACTGGCAGGAATATATACAATTTCATTCCTCTCGGTGATGATCTATTTTGGACTGGGCAATTTTTTACTTAAGATAAAAAGAAAAAGGTTACCACGGCCAGAGCGTGCTACGGAATTCGCAGTCGGCTTGGCGGT
>JBBQSI010000161.1:0-7466 GCA_038213975.1 Chitinophagales bacterium | reverse complement strand
GCAGAAATTAATTTAAAGCAACAACATTTTCATGCACACTAAAAATTTCGGTGAGGCCCGAACTTCCACGAAGTTGAATCTCCGTGGTTTTCTCATAAGTATAAGTACTATCATCTTTCGGAAGGTCATCATATACCCGGCGTGTAATCAACAATTTTTCTCCAAATTGATTACAAAGATCAACGACACGCGACGTGGTATTTAAGGTGTCGCCATGGTAGGCGATTTCTTTTTTGAAGTCACCGATTTCAACTACAGTCACCATGCCCATACTCATACCCGCCTTAAACTCCGGCTGCACGCCATATTTTTCCTGGTAATACTTGCCTTTCGACCTTAGCTTATGGCTATATGCCCAAAAGGCATCGATGCAGGTCTTAAGAGATTTTACTTTCTTTTTATCCCAGGTGAAGACCACCTCGTCGCCAACGTATTGATAGATTTCCGTGTTGAAATTACCGACAATGTCAAGGTCCCTGTAACAGTCCTGCATAAACTGGCTGTACGCAATATGACCGAGTTTCTCGGCTATGGCGGTTGAGGACTTCAAATCGATAAATAAAAAAATGCGGTACTCTTCCTTGGGCGAAAAAAATCTTCCGGTGATGAGCTTTAGGAAATTTCCTCTTCCAATAAGGTTGATTATTTCCACCAGGAGTGCAAGCAGCAGGTTGATGAGGAAGATGTAGAAATTAAAAACGAAAATCGATTTAGAAAAGAGTAGATCCCGAAAGTCTCCTTCATACATCACTACAGTGAATATGAAAGAGAAAAGCGAAATTGCAACCAACTGTGCAACCAACATTCGCAACAAATGCATGGGCAGCGCAAGCTTTCTATGAAATTGTTGTTCAAAAAAATATTGCAGGCTTCCGAAGATGATCCCGGGGATGATGGCAAAGAAGGGGAGAAAAAGGAGAAAATGTTGGAATGTGATATTTAGGCCAGCAACGCCTTTCACGCCGACCTGCCGGACTATATAAAAAAATATAGCGGCGAAAAACCATCCGACGGTGTAGAATTGAATATGATGTGACCACTTCTTCAAAAGAGATCAAAGATTTTAGTCAGACAGGTGTCATTTGACAATAATTATTAATTCAAATCTAAAAAAAAATTATTCATACTTTTAAATGCGATAGCTCCTCAACAATTTCTCAAAAAATTAAAAACCATATGGACGACAATTCCCAAAAAATACTTTCGATAGATATTGGTGGTTCAAAGATCAAAGGGACAGTTTTAAATGAAGACGGCGAATTTATCAGGGAATACCATAAGATTGCGACGCCCAGCCCATCTACTCCTGGTAAGGTAATGGATGTTATCAGGGAATTGGCGGCTAATTATCCTGACTATGATAAAGTGTCTGTGGGATTTCCGGGCTTTATAAAAAATGGTGTAGTAAAAACCGCTCCGAACCTGGGCACGAGTGAGTGGGCAGATTTCAATTTGCAGAAGAATCTCGAGATGCTACTTGGCAAACCGACCATTGCCATAAATGATGCAGACTTGCAGGCCATGGCCGTCGTAAGTGGTACCGGCCTTGAGATGGTCGTTACACTTGGTACGGGTTTTGGCACAGCGCTCGTGTACAATGGTAACTTGTTGCCCCACCTCGAAATAGCCCATCATCCCGTCACTAAGAAAAAAGATTATGATCAGTATATCGGTGAGGAAGAACTGCTGCGAATAGGACTAAAAAAATGGAACAAACGAATGGAACGGGTGCTGGACATTATAAAGACAGTCATCAATTATGATACATTGTACCTCAGTGGGGGCAATGCAGATAAATTGACCTTCCCCCTTGATAAAAATATCCTGATAGTTAATAACAGGGACGGAATAAAAGGTGGTGCCGGACTTTGGCGCCAGCCTTCGGTAAGTGCAGCAGTTACTGGTACATTTTCAATTCCAGGTAACAACTAAATTTATTGAGATGGTAATTGGCATAGCTGCCGACCACGGCGGATACGAGTTGAAGCAAATGATCCGGCAGCACCTCGAGCAGCAGCGTTTTACCATAATTGATTTTGGAGCATACCTGCTCAATACCGCAGACGACTACCCGGATTTCGTACTCCCGCTCGCCGAAGCGGTTGGCGGCGGAAAAGCAGATCGCGGTATAGCAGTGTGCGGTAGCGGTGTCGGCGCTTGTATAGCTGCGAACAAAGTGAAAGGAGTGAGGGCTGCGCTCATTAGTGAGCATTTCTCTGCGCACCAGGGTGTAGAAGATGACGACATGAATTTGATTTGCCTGGGTGGGAGAGTGGTCGGTGTGAATGCAGCTATTGAATTTGTAGATGCGTTTCTTGCTGCGAAATATTCCGGTGCAGCACGCCATGAACGCAGGCTGGCAAAAGTGAAAAAAATTGAAGGACCATAATAAATTTCCAAGTAATGAGCAAAGGATATAAAGTATTGTTTTCGGATATCGGTGGCGTATTATTAAGTAATGGCTGGCCTCACGAGTCGAGGCAGGCAGCTGCGGAAAAATTTGGCCTCGATTACGAGGAAATGAATGCCCTTCATAATTTCATTTTCAACGTGTACGAGATAGGCCGAATTACCCTGGATGAGTACCTTGACAGGGTAGTGTTCACTCAGCCTAGGAAGTTTTCAAAGGAAGAGTTCAAACAATTTATGTTCGAACAATCGACTGAACTTCCGGAGATGCTCGAGTGGTTTATCAAATGGCGAAGTGAGCACCCGGATGTGAAGATCATCTCCATAAACAATGAAGCCGAAGAACTCAATGACTACCGGATTAAAACTTTCCGGTTACATGATTTTTTCGATGCCTTTATTTCTTCTTGTGTCGTCGGGATGCGCAAACCAGATCCCGGAATTTTCAGGATCGCGCTGGGGATTGCCCAGGCAGCGCCGCATGAATGTTTGTATTTTGACGACCGGCCAATGCTCGTATTGGCGGCCAAGAATGAAGGGATACATGCCCATCACCATCATGATCCGGATATCACCAAAAAAATTATCGAAGACGCTTTCGGATAATCGCTATTCGGCCAGCTTTTCAGGGTGATCTGTTACATTTTGCCTCACCAGATATTCCGTTTTCCATTTTCTGATTTTTTTAAAGGGGAGCAGCAATAAGTAACCAATCGTTAGCTCCTGCTGTTCATGATAAGCTGGAACGCCAATCACTACGTCATCCTGGTGGATATCCAATTTAGCTGTGTTATGTATGCGATCCCAGACAGATAAAATAGAGGAATAATTGCTATCGGTTTCATTCTTAAAAATTGAATGATGGATGCCGTGCATTCTTGGTGTAACAATAAGCAGGTTGAGCAGCCGCTCCAATTTTATTGGTAATCGAGTGTTGCTGTGGTGAAAAAGAACTTCAGCTTCAAAAATGATTTCATATATAATAACTAACAGCGGGCTGGCACCGGTGAGCAAGACAACGGCGCCACGAAAAAATAACGAGCCTACCATTTCACCGAAATGAAAACGCACAGCGGTCGTGAGATCCAGGTCGGGATCTGTGTGATGTACCAGGTGAAAGCGCCACAGAAATGGCAGCTTGTGATTGAGAATGTGCCAGAGGTAATTGGCATAATCAAGTAAGACGAAAGCAATTAAGCCTTCCAACCAGTTCGGCATATTGTATAAATAATTGAGGCCAAGTTTCCAATGCTCGTTATGAAGGGAAAGCCAGATCATGGTTGGCAGAAATATAAACCGAAGCAGGATGAAGGAGGGGATGGAAATAATATTATTGATCCATGACCGCTTCCATTTGTCCTGCGTACGACGCCGCAGAGCGAGTTGTGATTCTACAAAAAATATAATCCAAAACACGATCACCAGGATGGGAATCCCGATCCAGTCGAACACACGATGAAGAATTTCCAATTACTTTAAGTTTCTGTAAAGTTTAATTAATAATGCCTGACTAAATCCCAATTTATACAATATCCAAATGAGGTAAAATTTTGTTTGTGTTTTCACGATGCCGTTGACTAGATATTTCCTGGCAGAGGTTTGTATTTGCATAGGAATTACTTTGAATTTACCCCTGCGCTTCAGGCGACCAGCCATATCCTGGTCTTCCAGCAGCATCATGTCTTTCCGGTAGCCACCTGCCTCCCGAAACAAGTCTTTGGCAACAAATAATCCCTGGTCCCCAAACCGCACCCAGCTGATATTGAATCGGGTAAACCAGGCATTGGCTTTCAGGAACCAATTGGTATGATCAAATGTTAACCGGAAACATCCCGCAGTAAATCCTTTCTTAAAATGGTCAGTAATCGACTTCGCAAAATCTTTTGGCGGCAGGGAATCTGCATGCAGGAAAAACAGAACTTTTCCTTTTGCTTCGGAAGCACCTAGATTAAACTGAAGAGAACGTTGTCTTTTAGTAGTGTATATGATCCTTGCAGGAAACCGCCGGGCAACAGAAATCGTTTCATCTTCGCTGCCGCTATCCACTATGATAACTTCCACTAAAAACTCAATGTTACAGGGTGAGAACAGTCGTTCCAGCACAGTAGCTAAATGCTGTCCCTCATTCAAAGTGGGAATAATAACGCTAATCACTAGCTTACAAACTTACCAGCTTATCAAAGAAAAAGTAAAAGAAAGAGTGGGAAAAAAAACAGGGAGCAAAATCCTAAAATTAGGATCTTACAACCTGACTATTGTGAGATTTCATAGGAATAAAATTGTGTTTCCCTTCAGGACTATAAAGGTCGTGAAGGAAACTTATTTTGCACTACTAAAAAGAACTACTTCAGTGTAGTAATTTTATTACGATAAACCTTTTTCTCAGGTGAATGTTAACGATACGGAAACTAAAAAAAACAACTTGTGTATAGTCTGAAAATTATAAACTCTACTGTAAGGCCCGGACGAAGGGGCCCTTTGATCACTGCCTGGATTGCGGATCTTGCAGAGGGGGATAGCAACTTTACAGTAGAAGTGCTGGACCTGGCGGAGATTAATCTGCCGATGATGAACGAACCCAATCACCCCTCAGTAAAAAAATATGAACATGGCCACACAAAATGGTGGAGTGCAAAAATCGAGGAAGCGGACGCCTTCATTTTTGTCACTGCCGAGTACGACTTTAATTACCCTGCTCCTCTCAGAAATGCGCTCGAATATCTTTATAATGAATGGGGGTATAAGCCGGCAGGTATCGTAAGTTATGGCGGTATCTCTGGCGGTACACGTGCCGCCAACTCGTTAATGGGTGACTTATCTGCGTTCAGGACGGTACCATTGGTAGAAGCTGTGTATTTACCTTTCTTCAACAAAAGTATCCGAGAGGAAACAAACAAGTTTGAACCGGGTGAAATTTCAGAAAAAGCGGCTCTGACAATGCTCACACAATTAGCGAGGTGGACCAAAGGACTAAAAGCGATAAGAGAAGATAATCAATAGGCATGCACTTGGTTTGATGTCGGGAAAATCATTACCAGATTTAAGTCTGCTTCACCCGGTAAACTACTCCAGGATCCTGACTGATTGCAAAAGCTTCCTTTTTGCAATAATCAAATCCCATTATCGTTTTCCTTTTACTTACCGGGAAGGCACCTATCATTCTAACTGCTTATTATCATGATCAATTGGTTTTACACCCCCGTAAATACGCCTATCCTCGTGTTTTGTTTCCTGGGCTATCTGCTTTGTTCATCGGTGACTTCCTACGATATTCACCTGCTGAAATTACAAAAGGGGATAGAAAGTGAATCGCAAAACAGGCTGCTACCAAGATGGGTTGGGTTACTTCACTGGGCTGAAGTCATCTGCTTATTATTCGTCTTGTTACTGAACTGGAAATTTGCCGTAGTCATCTGGATCATGAAATCCATTCTACAGGCATTATTTATCCTGGAATTGATTGGCTATATGGTCCTATATCCCTTTAACCTGAGCCGCGAAAGTTTCCCGGAAATATAACAGCCAACTACAACGCAATTTTTCTCCCCTTTAACGAGTGAAATGCAATTGCTACTCCTATCAGACAGCCAGGTAAAGATTAACTGAAAATAAAAACACGGGTCTCTTTCTATTTAGAATAATACGCGTGAATGTCACTTTTCAACCCTTTTTAAAACAGCAAAATTTGAATGGCTGAACGTAACCAGGATAAATATTCGGATTACGATTACGAACTGAATGTCGTTAAATGTACATGGAAGAAATAACACCTGAGGGCAGCAGTTCAGGTTCGCTTTTTTCTAAGGCAATACCGCGTTCCGAAACGATATAGTTTATGGAAGCAGCAGCGATTACAAGCGATCCCTCTGGTGTTGAAATGGGGATATCTTTCTGGTAGCTGCTGAGTTCCCCGCTGTTGTATGGAATGCTCATGGGAAAGATAACATGTCCGTTTGGAGCACCATTTTTTAGTGTGCAGGAAGCAATTGAAATTATACATTCTATACTCTGCGTATTGTCTGGCGCCCAGATAGTGTCAGTTGGTACAAACGCCGGTATCTCCAGCTGTAAAAGATTGTTTCGCTTTTTAGTAATAGAAACTTTTAATCGCCAGCACTGGTACAACGGGATTCGTTCATTGAAAGAAAATCCGTGTATAAAAGAAAGATTGACTGCAGGATACTTCGCTTTCCATGATTGTGTTTTCATCCACTTCATGATCACCTTTGCAAAGTCGTCTTGCATTTTCTTGTTGTTTGGAAACGGCAGCGACGGTTGCAAAAGTTCTCTCAGTGTCTGAGCAGCTTTGATGGCAACGGGATGATCAGATTTTTTTGCATTTGTGGATGGAAGCCTTGTGGGTTCCTGGTACGTCTCATCTTCCAGGATGTCTGCGTAGCGGAAGTTCCGGGGGAAATTAGTTTTCATTAAGCAGGTAAAATTTTCTTATAGTATATCGATGCTGGTTATAAAATTCTACTTAGAAACAAGCAGCTATACACATAACGGCGCCTTTACCTGTTAAGTATGTACAATGTGAAAATTTGGAATGGGGAGGTTATCTTCCCGGCAAGCAGCTAGTTGATTTCGATAGTGATAATATCATTTTCGGAATCAATATTGAAATTTGTACTGTGGTTTTTCTTTTCGTCGTTCGGGCGTTCTCTTTTTGTTCCGCCCTTATTTATGAAAACTCTTAGTTCTGCATTTTTAACGTTTTCAGCACGCTTCTGCACCATTTTAGTCAATCGCCCGAGATGTTCTTCGTTAATTTTTTTATCAATATTTGCCTGCTTTAATAAGTGTTGCAATTCCTCCAGGTCCTCTTCTGCCGGCGGAAGTTCATCACCATTATTTTCCGACAGGTAGGCGTATCCGTTAGCAGTTGTTGATTTCCGAACCGACCTCTTATTTTTGGAAGTCGGAGTTTCTGCATTTTCAACACCGGGAAGCCCAACTTTAAAAGTATTTTGATTGTGATCAAAGGCCGCCGGTTCAGCAGCAGGCCGGTCTGCCTGCATATCCAACAACCATTCATGGTCAACCCCGTCACCTGA
>JBBQSI010000160.1:0-7474 GCA_038213975.1 Chitinophagales bacterium | reverse complement strand
TTACTGGGACTATCCACCTACGGAATGAAAGGATGCCTCTCTCAAAGTACACTGTGGGAAGAACGTGTGTGGGTGCGAACGTGGCAGCGGTGAAGGAGGAAGGGTTATTGATTCTGGCATGAAGTTTCCCCGATGCGATCTGCTCGAATTCGTCCAAAAAATTAAGGTATGCCGTCCTGATTTCAGGATGCAAAAAACAACAACAACGCCGCTTTAACTTCTAGAAAATGTTGCCGGTGGCGAAGTTCACTACAAGAGAAAGCGGGATATAAATAATAGACGCAAGCCCTATCGAAGACCTGGCCCGTTGCAGCTACTTGCATCGGAGAAGAATTCTTAAAATGTGGACTCTCAGTATCCCAGCGAGATACGTCTTGCCTGCCGGGAAATACAAAAATCTATCGGCCCCATCGGGTTTAAAAATGGGAGGCGGGTATAAAATCCGAAAAAATTGTTTAAAGCAAGTGGCACCCTCTAGGCAATTTCCTGTCTGGGAACCGTTTCTCTCTTTAGTCCATGACCAGGCCAACCGATGGCTTTCGAAAGGCAAAACTAGTTGATAGTGCCATTGCGAAGCTTTGCGGGTAGTTAGCACTTCACCATTATTGTGTTAGTAGAGTCTCTGTGCTTTGGATTTTCAGTAAACCCTTTATAAAGGTCGGCGGAATTGTGGCTTGCTATGATGTAAACGAACAAGGACATATACAAAGAAGCCCCTTCTGGTCACCCTGGACCAGAAGAGGCATTGTTTGCGGACCGGACGGGACTCGAACCCGCGACCTCTGCCGTGACAGGGCAGCATTCTAACCAACTGAACTACCGATCCAACTATTTCAAAAAAAAGAACTGAAATCTTTTCTTTCGAACCCGTCTCGTCATCTTCGACGAGATGACAGGACAGCATTCTAATCCCGTTCGTACGGGAAACTACCGATCCAACTATTTTAAAAAAAAGAACTTTTCAAACTTGTCTCCCCCGCTCTTCTCAACACCAATTTCCAATCCCTCAAACGGGAGCGCAAGATAATAAAATTTCAATTCAACACATATCCCCTAAAACTTAAAATCACATCTTTTCACCAGGAGTTTTTATTTTGAGAAATTCCTTTTCCAGATTTTGTTTGCAGGGCGCGGGAAAAAAGTATTTTCGTGGCAGAGCGCATTCTTCAAACTGTTATAGTTAAAATAGTAAATTCTTTATGAGGCAATTCCTGGACTTTGAACAACCTATAAAGGAGCTTTATGAGCAGGTGGAAGAAAATAGAAAGCTTGCCTCAAAAAATAATAAGATAGATTATGACGCCATTATTGAGCAGCTTGAGAACGATATGCTCACGAAGCGCAAAGAAATAACCGAGCATCTCACCCCTTGGCAGAAAGTACAACTCAGCCGCCATCCGGACCGGCCATATACGCTCGAATACATTCTAAAAATCTTTACGAATTTTCTTGAGTTGCATGGCGACCGGAATGTGCGGGATGATAAAGCCATGATCGGTGGCTTCGGGCAATTAGACGGAGAGACGGTGATGGTGATTGGCCAGCAAAAGGGAACAAATACCAAGATGCGGCAAATGCGCAATTTCGGTATGGCAAATCCCGAAGGTTATCGCAAGGCTTTGCGCCTGATGAAGCTGGCAGAAAAATTTAGTAAACCCATCGTCACACTTATAGATACCCCTGGCGCCTTCCCGGGGCTGGAGGCAGAAGAAAGAGGGCAGGGTGAGGCCATCGCCCGGAATATTTATGAGATGATCCGGCTAAAAGTGCCGGTAATCTGCGTGATCATTGGTGAAGGCGCGAGTGGCGGAGCGCTGGGCATAGGAGTTGGCGACAGGGTGCTAATGATGGAGAATAGCTGGTACAGCGTCATTTCCCCGGAAAACTGCAGCACTATTCTCTGGCGCAGTTGGGCGGAGAAAGAGAAGGCTGCTGAACAACTGCGGCTCACTTCCGATGACATGTTGAGTTTTGGCCTGGTAGACGGTATCATTCCCGAGCCACTGGGTGGAGCCCATTGGAATTATGATGAATCTGCTGCGAATTTGAAGGCAGCGATTAAACCGATCATAGCTGAATACAACAATATAGATGCTGAAGAGCGCATCAGGAGGCGGATAGAAAAATTCAGTAAAATGGGTTTCTGGGAAGAAGTCTAATAGGATATTTTCCTTCTCAATTTTTTACCTTTCCCTTCCAATAATAATATCATGGCATTAACTGAAAAACTTCGTGGCACGGGCGTCGCGCTCATCACTCCTTTTAAACAAAATTCTGAAGTTGATTTTACTGCGCTTGAGAAAGTGATCAACCATATATTGGATGGCGGTGTGGAATATTTAATTTCCATGGGCACTACGGGTGAACCAGCTACGCTGTCTAAGGAAGAAAGACTGGAAGTAATTAAAGAAACTTTCAGGATCGTGAATGAAAGAGTTCCGGTTATAGTGGGTGTCGGCAGTAACAGCACGGCAGAGGTATTGAAAGGAATAGCATCGTTGCCGCTGGAAAAAGCAACAGCATTACTGCATGCGAGCCCATACTACAACCGGCCTTCGCAGGAAGGAATATTCCAGCATTATCAAAAAGTTGCTGAAGCCAGCCCCGTCCCGGTAATCGTGTATAACGTTCCTTCAAGAACCGGCAGTAATGTTTCTGCAGAAACTACTTTGCGGCTTGCAAAGGAATGCGGTAACATCGGGGGCATTAAAGAAGCAAGCGGTAATATGGGGCAGTGTATGTCAATTCTGAAAAACCGGCCGGCTGATTTTTTAGTAGTGAGCGGTGATGATATGCTCGCTTTGCCGTTGATTGCCTGTGGTATGGACGGTGTGATAAGTGTAGCTGCCAATGCCTTTCCCAAAGAATTTTCTTCTATGGTAAGGTACGCTCTCCAAAATGATTTCGCTGAAAGCAGGAAATTGCATTATAGATTGCTCGAAGCCTACGAACTGATGTTCATTGAAAATAACCCTGCAGGCGTAAAGGATTTTATGGCAAAAGCAGGACTGCTGGAAAATGTCTTAAGGCTGCCACTCGTTCCCCTTAGTAAAAATTTTTCAGATCGCATAGCAGATGTTTTCCCCGCCAATTGAATCTAAAAAATCATACCAGGTAACATGCTCCCTCGATGGCACACTCAGTATTTTCAAAATTTGTTTTGGCTTCGCAAGCGAGCGGCTCGAGATCGTTGTATTTAGCAGAGAAGTGACCGATCAATAATTTTTTTACACCAGCTGCCTTCGCAACCATCCCTGCCTCGAGCGCTGTTGTGTGAAATCGCGCCGATGCTTTTTCCTGTTCCACATGTAGAAATGTGGCCTCGTGGTAAAGAAGGTCGACTTCTTTTATACTGTCGACAATTTCCGGGTAGTAAATAGTGTCGGCACAAAAAGCATAACTCTTTCCTTTCTCACCTTCAGTAGTAAGTTTATCATTTTCAATAAGCCCTCCACCGGGTGCGATGTAGTCTCCGCCGGCCTGCAATTTTGGATAATAGTTGATCGGGATGTTGGCGGCAGACGCCCTAACTGGATCAATCTTCCTCGGGTTTTTCTTTTCCCGGAAAATGAAACCCCAACAGGCAATCCGATGTTTCACGGGGAATGAGTCGACTGTCGCTTGGTTGTCTTCAAACAGTCTTGTGCTCCCCTCCAGCTCAACAAATACTACAGGATACGGGAGCTCGGTGAATGCAGCCTGGAGTTGCAATTGTATAATTTCCCTGAGGGCGGGTGGCGCAAATACATGCAGTTCGGTGGTGCGCTGATTGAGACCCATGCTTGTAAGTAATCCTATCAATCCAAAATAGTGATCTCCATGCAGGTGCGAAATGAAAATGTGACTGATACGGATAGGCCTCATCTTAAATGCGGACAATTGCATCTGCGTGCCCTCGCCGCAATCCACAAGAAAATGATGACTGCCGGTTTGCACGACCTGCGAAGTTGGATGCCTGCCGTGTGCCGGAACAGCCGAATTATTTCCAAGAATAGTAACCGCTAACAATTTTTAAAAGTTTGATTCATGTATTTAACTTCATTCAACGTCTAAAGGAATTCCCTTTCAATCTCTTCCATTTGCACAATATCCCAGGCTTCACTTTCGGTTGGCGTTACATTCATACGCTCCAACAGTTCCTTATCGTCTAAAAATTTCTCTACCGATTTTTCAAGGCAACATATCACCATTGACTGGTTTGCCTCGTAAAATTCCTGTTGTGTTTGCGCAAGGCTTTCTGCAGAAGCACCATCTACGGCAGCGACGTGCTGCATATTTAGAATTACATTATATGGCTCAGCATTTATTGTCGCCAGCATCTTATTGACTAATTCCTCTGTCATATTGCCAGACAAACTCACCTCTTCCGGTGTGAAAACACAAAATTTTTCTTTGGTATCTATTTTGACTTTCATTCTGAAGATTGATTATTAGCGTAACCACATGAATACAGGTAAAAATATTTCAACTCCGGAGAAACGTCACAAAACTTCTGGACTCTGCTCTCCGTCTGCGTTTTAATTTAACCAATATTTTGGGTGTTGTACACATCCTGTGCATTTGTTTCCGCAACTAATAGTTAGTTTTATTCGTTATTATTGTATAGCAACTAAATAGACACACATGGATAACAATTTTTCAGCCCAGGTGAAAGAAATTATCTCCTACAGCCGGGAAGAAGCGTTGCGACTTGGAAATGATTTCATCGGAACTGAGCACCTCGTTTTAGGTCTCATTCGTGACGGTGAAAATACCGCCATAAAAATATTGAAGGCTTTCAATGTGGACATTTATGAATTGAGGAAAGAGATTGAACTAGCCGTAAAAGACAAGACCGGGAAAAACATTGCCAATATCAATTCACTTCCACTGACCAAACAAGCGGAGAAAGTAATTCGCATCACCGTGCTTGAGGCGAAAGCAAATAAAAGCCCGCTCGTTGAGAGTGAGCACCTGATGCTTTCAATTCTTAAAAACAAAGAAAATATCGCCACACAGATACTTAACCAATTTGATGTGGACTACGATATGTTTAAGAATGAATTAGGTTACGTGAAGACTGACCCTAAAGCTGAGTACCAGGATGATGAGGGCGAAGAGTTTGATGAGGAAAGAAAATCATACTCTCAGCAGCGTTCCGCCAAAGGAAGCGCAGCCCAGACGAAATCTAAAACACCGGTACTTGACAATTTCGGCAGGGATATTACCAGGCTCGCAGAGTTAGGTACGCTAGATCCAATCGTAGGACGTGAAACAGAGATAGAAAGGGTATCCCAGATTCTTAGCCGGAGAAAGAAGAATAACCCCATTCTCATCGGAGAGCCGGGTGTTGGTAAAACGGCCATCGTCGAAGGTCTTGCTCTGCGCATCATTCAAAGAAAGGTGAGCCGTGTATTATTTGATAAGCGTGTAGTATCGCTTGATCTTGCAGCACTAGTTGCCGGCACCAAGTATCGTGGCCAGTTCGAGGAGCGCATGAAGGCCATTATGAATGAGCTTGAGAAAAACAGGGATGTGATATTGTTCATTGATGAAATACATACCATTGTTGGGGCGGGTGGCGCGAGCGGTTCACTGGATGCGTCAAATATTTTCAAACCGGCCCTTGCCCGAGGGGAGTTGCAATGTATAGGCGCGAGCACGCTGGATGAGTATCGCATGTATATTGAAAAAGATGGTGCCTTAGACAGGCGTTTTCAGAAGGTGATGGTCGAGCAACCCAGCGTGGATGAAACCATCGAGATACTGACCAACATTAAAAGCAAATACGAAGATTACCACAATGTCACCTATAATGATGAAGCAATCGATGCATGTGTAAAGCTGAGTGACCGGTATATGACAGACAGGCTCTTGCCGGATAAAGCCATAGATGTGCTCGATGAAGTAGGCGCCCGCGTGCATCTTAAAAACATCAATGTGCCGGAGGAAGTGGTGGAGTTGGAGAAGAAAATTGACGACATCAAACACGAAAAAAATAAGGTTGTAAAAAGCCAGCGCTTTGAGGAAGCGGCTTCTTTGAGAGATACGGAGAAGCGCCTGCAGGAGGAGTTGGAAAAAGCTAAGTTGAACTGGGAAGAAGAAAGTAAAAACCGTCGTTACCCGATCGATGAAGACGCGATCGCAGAAGTTGTGAGCATGATGACGGGGATTCCTGTTAAAAGAATGGTGCAGGCAGAAACTGAAAAACTCCGCCGCATGGCGACCGATCTTACAGAGGCTGTAATCGGCCAGGACGAAGCAGTTCAAAAAGTCGTAAAAGCAATCCAGCGCAATAGAGTAGGCTTGAAGGATCCTAAGAAGCCGGTGGGTACCTTTATTTTCCTTGGTCCGACAGGCGTAGGTAAAACTGAATTAGCCCGCGCCCTGGCCCGCTACATGTTTGACAGTGATGATGCACTTATTCGTATTGACATGAGTGAGTACATGGAGAAGTTTACGGTTTCCCGACTTATTGGTGCACCTCCGGGGTATGTGGGATATGAAGAAGGTGGACAGTTAACTGAAAAAGTCAGGCGCAAGCCATACTCAGTGATCCTCCTTGATGAGATTGAAAAAGCACATCCTGATATATATAATATTCTCCTTCAGGTATTGGATGATGGCCAATTGACTGACGGCCTCGGACGGAAGATTGATTTTAAGAACACACTTATTATCATGACCTCGAACATTGGTGCCCGCCAGTTGAAAGACTTCGGTGATGGCGTTGGCTTCAGTACAGCTAGCAGGATTCAAAATGCGGAAGAGAATACAAAAGCCGTTATCGAGAAAGCATTGAAGCGCACTTTCAGTCCCGAATTCCTCAATCGTATCGACGATGTTGTAATATTTAACAACCTCACGCCTGAAAATATTTTCAGCATTATAGATATCCTGATGAAGGGTGTCAAGAAAAGGCTCCACAATCTTGGATTGTCACTGGAACTTACGGAAGAAGCAAAGACGTTCCTTTCAGAAAAAGGCTATGATGCGCAGTTTGGCGCACGACCATTGCACCGTGCTCTTCAAAAGTATTTAGAGGATCCGTTAGCGGAAGAGATTCTGAATCTTAACATCAAGACCGGGGATGTGTTGATTGCCGGGTTAGACAAAGAGAATTCCAAAATCACTTTCGAAATCGAAAGAGAAGTTAAAAAAGAAGAAGCCTCAGAAGCATAGTTAAAATTTTATTGATAATTATAATGCCACTCAAATCCGGTGGCATTTTTTTTTCATTTTGCTGTTATTGATAATTCAGTCAAATTTGCTGATATGGAGAAGATGATCATTACCATCGACGGCGGATCTTCTTGCGGCAAAAGTACGTTGGCCCGCCAGTTGGCCGAAAAGCTTGGCTACCTGTATATTGACAGCGGCGCTATGTACCGGGCTATTACACTTTATTTTCTTCGAAATAATATTAACCGCGGCGACCAACAAGCGATAAATGAAGCTCTTGACAACATAGAATTAGAGTTTGTCGTGAACGAAC
>JBBQSI010000159.1:0-7503 GCA_038213975.1 Chitinophagales bacterium | reverse complement strand
TTTGGTCCTACCCGCCGGTACTGGTCCTGGAATGTTGCAGCATTCCTTTTACAATACTGTCTGCACGTAAGCTGTGATGTGTAATTTTTTCAAGGTTGGATCGCAAATTATCTGCGAGGGCTGCTACGTTTGCTACATTTCCGGCTTTCAAGTCACTATCTATCTCATCTACCAACTCGGTGCTCACCTCAGAAAAATTCTTGACGAAGTTCAAAGGGTTCTGAATTTCATGGGCGATACCCGCCGTTAGCTGACCGAGGGAGGCCATTTTTTCCGATTGGATCAATTGACCTTGCGTTATTTTCAATTGGGAAAGCGTAGCCTGGATTTCTGTTTTTTGTTTTTCCAGTGAGGCATTGGCTCTTTGCTTATTTCTGTAAGCGACCCATGTGCCTGAGGCAAGAATGATGGTGAGCAGCAGGCCGCCTAAAAGCAAGAATTGCCTTGACCTCGCTTCAGCATTTTTTTCATCCTGTATTGCATCAGTTATTGCTTTCTTCTTTTCAAATTCGTAATTCATATTGAGCTCTGTAGCCTTTTGAATATTGACTTTACTTCTCACCGAATCTTCAATCAGTGCATATTTTTTATAGGATGCCAGTGCTTTTTCGAAGTTGCCGGTAGCCTCATAGCTGGCGGATAAATCTTTATACGAATTTCCAATGTCGGACTCATATGCGTCTGTTTCTTTCAACGCCGCGAAGGCTTTTTCAAAATTTACAATGGCCTCAGGGAATCTTTTTTGAAGAAGCAACACATTTCCCATAGCGGAATAGCCCTGGTAAATATTGAGGGGTTGAGAAGAAGAATCACCAATGAGGATAGCCTGTTTTGCTAACCGCAGGGCTTCAGGAAATTGGTCAGTATTTGCCCTGCAGATAGCAGCCTTGGCAAGGCTCGCTGCCTGTGTTCCCTGGTCCCCCGTTTTCGCGGCAAGGTCTGCCGCTTTTATAGCAAATTCGTAACCGCTGCTCCAGCGCTTCTGATTAATGTAGAGGCTTGCCAAATTTGTATAGGCATAGAGTTCCACATCCCGTAAATGATTTTTTTCTGCAAGTGAGATGGATCTCCGGTAAGCCTGTTCTGACCTCGCTGAGTCCCGCATAAAGGTATAGGTGATACCCATGTTCACCAGCGTATACGCCTGGGTAGTCTCATTTTTGAGATCCTCAGCCATCTTCAGCGCCTTCTGCTGATAATACATGGCCTGCGAAAAATTGGAAAGTTGCTGAAAGCCTATGGCAATATTGGAATAATTAGTAGCTAAAGCTTTTGCCTCCTTATTCCGCTCATTAATGGGAATAGCTTTTTCATAGTATTGGATAGAAGTATCATACTTCCCCTGCATGCCATACATCATTCCATAGTTAGCATAAAGCGACGCAAAATCAGCCGAGTCTTTACCGGCCTTAATAAATAACTTCAAATACTCCAGATTCTCTTCAGCGCTTTTGTAATCACCTTTGAAGCTATAGCTGGTGACTAGATTATTTCTCAGGGTTACTTCGCCCTTGTAGTATTTTATCCGCCGGGCTTCCGCAAGAACTTTGTTGTTTAAAAGAAGCGATGTATCGAGATTTTCATTTCGGAGCAAAGAGATCTTTTTCACAAGAAGATTAATCCTTGCCGTATCACTGGTTGCCTTTGCAATCAGGTTATTGAGGCTATCAATCTTTTTGTTTTGCGCCAAACCCGATATGGCGAGCAGAAGGAAGGTGAAAACAATCTGCGAAGACTTTCGACGCATACACTTTGGAGATTTTACCTGGTGAAATTAACTGTCGTAATTATTCCTATGAACCTTCTTTTAACGGTGGCTGCAAGAGGTAATTTGAATACTAAATATCAGTCAAAAATCCTTTATAGTAATAATGTAGGGTCCTGACGCGTGCAGTGCTTGGTCAGATGGAAGGCAGATGGGCGATTATTCTACGTCAATTCATCCATTTCCAGGCAGGAAATTATGTATTTTAATCTATTGCGTTGTTTTATTTTTTTTAACCACCATTATCTAAATTTATAGGATGAAACTATCACTAACTGCCCTGCTCCTTTTCCTGATTTCCTGTCAATCGGGTGAAGAAAAAAAATCAACAACTGCAGCGGGTCTAACCCCGCAGGAATCATTAGCAGCTTTTCAAATACCGGAGGGTTTTAAAATTGAATTGGTAGCATCCGAACCAATGATCTCAGATCCTGTTGCGATGGAAGTAGACGAAAACGGGCGGATCTATGTTGTAGAAATGCATGGCTATCCTTTAGATACTGCGGGATCAGGAATTATCAAACTACTAACCGACACTGATGGCGACGGAGCACCAGACAAATCGATAGTCTTCGCGGATCATTTGAAATTACCTACCGGCATCATGAAATGGAAAAAGGGAATACTGGTGGTGGATGTTCCTGATATCATTTATCTCGAAGACACCAACAATGACGGTAAAGCGGATGTCAAAAATGTAATGATCACAGGTCTGGCGCTTACCAATCCGCAGCATATAGCAAACACGCCGATTTACGGTTTAGACAACTGGATATATGTCGCTCACATGGGAATTGTTACCCCTAAAGTTTCTATGGAATTTAATGATACGGGAACTAACGTTCGTTTTGTAAATTATGCCGCCGCAAAGCAATTACCCCGGGATGCAGACGGGAGAAATATTCGCTTTAAGCCCGGTACGCAGGAACTGGAGATGCTATCCGGTGAATCACAATATGGCCAAACCTTTGATGCATGGGGACATCAATTGGGCACCAGCAATGCAGACCATTTATTTCATGAAGTAATCCCCGCAAGATATCTCCAACGCAATCCTGATCTTCTTGTTGCCGAAGCTGTGGATCACATACCTGACCATGGCGAAGCAGCAGAAGTATTTCCAATTACAAAAAACCCCGAACATCAATTACTGACAGATGTGGGCGTCATCACTTCTTCGTGTGGTGTTACCTGGTACCAGGGCGGTTTGTTTCCAGATAGTTTTAATAATGTAACCTTCATAGCAGAGCCGGTACATAATCTTGTTCACGCAGATCGGATTACTGACGAAGGGGCCACGTTCAATGCGGCACGGGTTTATCAAAAGAAAGAATTCCTGGCTTCTACAGATGCCTGGTGCAGGCCTGTGCAATTTTATATCGGGCCTGACGGCGCTTTATATGTTATAGATTATTACCGCGAGATCGTAGAACATCCCGAATGGATGAGTGACAGCGTGAATAATTCCGGTGCCTTATACAATGGATCTGATAAAGGGAGAATTTATCGCGTGACTCCGGTTAACACGCCTAAAATGAATTGGTGCGGCAATATTAAATTAGCTGATGCACCGGTTGAAGAGCTAGTCCAGGCATTAACCAGTAAAAACATTTGGTGGAGACGAAATGCCCAGCGCCTGCTGGTTGATAAAAATGATCCTCAAACAGTTTCAACACTGCATACATTTTTGGACACGGTAAAGTCGCCGACGGCTGCTGTACATGCATTGTGGACACTTGAGGCTTTTCATGCGATTGATGAAGCCGCATTAAAAAAGGCATTTCAAAATCCTGCGCCTGGTGTTCGTGAAAATGCCATAAAAATCGCCGAATTGCATTTGCAGCAAATGCCTCAAATAGAAAATGATCTGCTATCGCTTGCCTCAGACACGTCTGCGAAAGTTCGTTACCAGTTGCTGTGTACTTTAGGAAATTTCAATGATGCCGCCGCAGAAACTGTGAGACAAAAATTACTTATGAAAGACATAGAAGATAAATGGGTGCAGATCGCGGCACTTACATCTTCTGCGGGAAAAGAGTATGCTTTGATTGAAAAAGCCATTCCTGTTCTTTCGGCAAAGCAATCTGAAGGCAAAACACTTTTCTTTAGAAATTGTGCCAGTGTCATTGGCTTATCGCAGAGAACGAATGATGTAAAAAAACTTATACAGCTTTCCACAACAAATAATACAAATGCTTCAGCCTGGTGGCAGGCGGCTTGTCTTAATGGGCTGTCAAAAGCGATACAGGTAAAAGGACTTCCGGCCGGAGATTTTACGGGTGAAAAGCAACGCTTACTCTCAAAATTTACAAGCTCAACGCCTTCAGCAGTAAGGGCAGCCGCGATTTATTTTTTAAGCCTATCCTCTATTCAAAAAAATGAAATATGGAATAACGTCATCAACTCGGCAAGATCTGTAGCCACGAACAAGCAGGAGGATTTTAAATACCGTAACGATGCGTTGCGATTAATTGCTTTGGACAAGAATAGCAATGATACAGCCTGGCTCGGGCAGGTCATCACTCCAACTGAACCTGAAACATTGCAACAAACAGCACTATACACGCTTAACGAAATATCTGAAAAGGCCGCCACAGCATGCATCTTAAAAAATTGGAAAAACCTAACCCATGATGTTCGTGATGTGGCAATAGATATACTTCTTTCTTCATCACACAATATGAATGTGTTGCTTGATGCTGTCCAGCAAAAACAAATCCAGACAGCTTCCATCAGTTGGCCGCGAATGGTGGCGTTGATGAATAATGATGATATGGCAATAAGAAATCGTGCGAGAGAACTTCTTGCCAGTGCAACTGAAGATCGCGACGTGGTGTATAAAAAATATGAACCCGCATTGTCAATCAAGGGTGATGCAAAGAAAGGCCTGGCAGTATTTCAACGCGTATGTGCCACCTGCCACCAGGTTGGCGGCCAATATGGAGAATCTTTCGGTCCTGATCTTGCCTCCATTCGTAACCGCGATGCCCAATTTATCATGGCTGACATTCTCAATCCCAATCGCTCTATTGCTGATAAATACGAAATGTGGACCGTCATAAAAAAGAACGGCGAAAAATTATCCGGCATCATTGCTTCGGAAACACCGGCTGCCATTACATTACACAATATAGGTGCGCAGGAAATTATCGTTGCGCGGGCTGACATCAAAACACTGGAGGTTTCTGAAACTTCGGCTATGCCTGTTGGTTTGGAAGCTTCCGTATCAGTACAGGAAATGGCTGATATCTTGGCTTTTCTTAAAAATATTCATTGAGATTTTTGCGGTAGAAAAAAGATGTCACCTGTGTTGTTCAATATAAGTGGCTATCGTACCTACAGGTGCGATCCATAATTTATTGGAAGGATCCTGGCAATAAGCAACAAGTTTTCGCAACATAGCCAGGCGTGTAGTTTGCGCACCGCCGTCGCCCATTTCATGCCCCGCCAAAACAACCCACTGTCCATTTTTCCTTGCCTGCTCAAGCAATGGCAAAATTTGTTCAAAATCTTTACCATCCATTTCAATGCCTGTTATTTGGGCAAAGTCAGTAAAAGCAGGATCGTTTGGGGTTTCCTCTAAAAAACCACGGCCCGTGATAAACATTTCAGCCACCAGCGGAACATAACTTTTTGTATCAATACCACGGCCTACAAATTTTTGACCGCAGGGATAAGCGAATACCATGGGCTTAACACCAAGTAATTGTTGAATAAGATTATTTGCCTGTGTTAATTCATTCCGCATGCTATCGAGTGTATAAATTTCTAATGCATGCGTTCTTGACCAAAGAAAATTTCCGGAGCACGGATGGAACAAAGAATGGTTTCCAATTTCATGCCCGCCTGCAACAGCTTTTTTCCACCCCTCAAGTTTTTCCTGCACAGCGGAAGGCACAACGTAAAACGTCGCCTTTACATGAAGGCTGTCGAGTAGCGCCGTACCACCTTCAACCTGGCTGCGCCGGCCGTCATCAAAACTTAGGCTAACGGCTGCTTCCTTGTTCTCCGGCCATGGGAATTTGTTATCAGATTGAGCGAAAAGATGCTGGGAAAAAACAAGCGCCAGAATCGTAAAGAAAATACCACGAAAATAATTTGCATTCATTTGTTCTATTATTTTAAATAAAGTATCCAATTTGTGTGAAGCACGGACCTGCCTGCCGGACAGGCAAGTTTAAATAGATTAATGGATTTCACTGATTTTGCCTTACATTTCAATTGATGAGCGTTTTCTTATTCCGTGTAATTTTTTAATCCTTTTAACTTGCCTACCGGAAGGTCCATGAGTCAGACAATGGGTAATTGAATAGTAAACATACTTCCTTCCCCTTCTTTGCTCTCCACTTTTATTTCTCCGCCATGTGCTTTCATGATGTCATAACTTAAACTCAAACCTAATCCTGTTCCTTGTCCTGTTGGTTTGGTGGTGAAGAAAGGTTGAAAGGTTATTTGTACAAAGATTTGATACTTTAAACTATTTCATTGTCATCTTCCGGTTGAACTGTGTTGTTTATGACTGCAATTAAATCTGCTTTATCCGGCAAATACAACTGATACTTGCTTACAAACAACTGGCTGCTCATTCCATAAGTAGCGTATTCTACCAACAGCTCATCCTTATTTTTTGTAAGGATAATGCCAACAGGCGGGTTGTCAGTTTCAGTGTTTTCTTCATTGGCAAAATAGCCAAGGTACATATTCATCTGACCAATATCATCATGTTGAACTTCATTTATTTTTAAATCGAAGAGCACAAAACAGCGAAGAATGCGGTGATAAAAAACAAGGTCAGCCCGGTAGTGTTTGTTATTTATGGTCATCCGGTATTGCCGGCCCACATAGGTAAAGCCCTTGCCAAGTTCCAATAAAAACAGTTGCAGGTTATCGCATAAATGATTCTCTAAATCCTGCTCAGAAGTGATTTGTTCTTCAGGGATTTTTAAAAATTCAAAAACATATGGGTCTTTCACAATATCCTTTGGCTGGTTAATTTGCAATCCTTCCGCAGAAAGCTTAAGAAGCTCTTCTTTATTTTTGCTGAGTGCAAGGCGTTGAAAAAGGGCCGATTCTTTTTGTCGTTTCAACTGCGGAACAGACCATTTTTCTGCAATACTTTGATTTTCGTAAAATTTTCGTTCCTGATTGTATTCAATTTTTAATAATTCTACAAAATGAGACCAGCTCAATTGGTGAGAAGGCTTCTGACTTATTGGGTAACGCAGATACAATAACCTCATGTACACCACATTACTTCTGCTAAACCCCTTGCCATGCCTCAACGTGAGATCTTTAGCCAGATTAGTGATCAATGCCTTGCCGTATTCAGCTTTGGTGTTTCCGCCCTGTTCAAACTCAACAATATATTGGCCAATTTGCCAATAGGTCTCAAGGAGCTGGATATTAACAGCACTGATTGCTTTTGTTTGTCCCTGAGAATAAGTAACAGAAATTTTATCCAGCAAATGTTGATAGTTCTTTTCCTCAGTATTTGTTAAAAGGCTATTATCGGTGTTCATCGCTAAAAACTAATTGTTTAACTGAATAATAAAAGTACTCCCTTCGCCTTTCCAGGATGAGCCGGGATTTCCGTCAACTTTCGTCTCCACTTTTAATTCTCCACCATGTGCTTTTATGATATCGTAGCTCAAACTCAAACCAAGTCCCGTTCCCTGGCCTGTAGGTTTTGTGGTAAAGAAGGGTTGAAAGATCTTATCGACAATGTTTTGCGGGATGCC
>JBBQSI010000158.1:0-7536 GCA_038213975.1 Chitinophagales bacterium | reverse complement strand
ATCACCAAGGTCAATTCCCGATATTTGGTCAACGACGAATGGCTCGCCGTAGACAGCAGCCCGGATTGTATAAGTATCGCCCTTTCTTTCGAGTTGGAGGATATTGGCTTTTGTAAGTTTGGATTTAATTTCTTCTGTTTGGGCCCCTTCAGTTCGCCTGAACTGTAATGATGTAAGGCCATCGCCATGTACGACAGCGTTGACATGGGGAGATTTACCATCCAACGTTTTACGGACCATCCAACCTGCCTTCCGGTGATAATCCACCCAGCTGCTCAAAAACTCTGCTTTTATATAAAGTATAAAATCCCCTTTCATTTTTTTCCAAACAAACTGGAACTCATCGTGATCGCCCCAAATGTTATAACCAGCGCCGGAAATAACGTACTGACCTGTTGACGGAATAAAAGTTGCTGCGCCGGGCTTAACGTTAGATCCAATGTCAGAATGGCCCTCAAATACACCAATAGAAGATTGTGCAAAAAGTAATGACGCTGAGAAATTCAGGCACACCAGTATCATCAGTCTTGTGGGCAATCTCTTCATGGTTGAAATTTTATTTTGTCGTTTGTCATTTCCAATCGTATTCTATTTGGAGAGTAGCGGTTTGTAATTTATAAACAATTATTTGACAAAATGATGCAATGCAGACTATTTTATCAGTGCTACATAACAGGAAAAAATATGTTTCAATAGATTGATTCTTACAATTTGCCGGGCAATGAGATTTCCTTACAATCAGATTTTTACTTTTTACCGATTTTTCAGGGAAAGAGGCATCGGCTACAAACTAAACCGGGGAAACTAGCTTCCTAATAAAAGCGCCCGATGTACTTATTCTCCACAATGGTTGTTTTGATTTCAGCCGGATCAATCGTTCCCTGCCTGGCATACACGATCTTACCACCCGGCTCTACCAATACAGTATATGGAAGCGCGCCATTCCATTTCGGGTCTACAGCTTCAATCAATTTATATTTATCCTCATCGCTGAAGAGATAATTTGTATTAGCTGCATGCAGCTTGTTCAACGCGTTTAAAACTTTATCCTTTTTCCCGGGAGTGTCTGCGCTGATGGTAATAAATTCAAAATCCCGCTGACGATACATCCTGTTGATTTTTACAAAAGAAGGTAGCTCATTTACACATGGGCCACACCAGGTTGCCCAGACATTAATGAGGCGAAGCTTATCAGAATTATTTTTCAAGAGATTTTTGATGCCGGCTTCATCAATCATATCCAGCGATACGGGCTCCTTTGCCCATGCCATGTCTGACTTGGCCACGAGGTCTTCCTTTTCAGCCCATTTGATTGAGCAGCCAAAAACTTTTGTAGTTTTCACGGGAACCTCTTTTCCCGCAAGTAGTGCCTCGATAGCATTCTTCGCGTCCAGGTTTTTCGGCGTACCGGTTGGATTTTCCACATCGTCTATACGTCCCTGGTAGCGAAGTTTCCTTTGCTCATCAAATATAAAAATATGTGGCGTAGCAACTGGTCCATAGGCTTTAGCTGTTAGCTCTTCGTCCCCATCATACAAGTACGGGAAATTGAAATTCTTCGCTGCAGCATGGGATTTCATTTCTTCGAATGAATCGCCGACATCGGCATAGCCCAATTCATTCAGTTGTACAGAACCGGGATCATTAGGCATAATGGCCACAACAGAAACGCCTTTGCTTTTGTAGTCTCTCGTCATCTGTATCATTCGCTCTTCGTAAGCCTGGGCAGTTGGACAATGGTTGCAGGTAAAAATGATCGCTAATATTTTTGCATTTTTGAAGGAAGCGAGTGTATACGTTTTCCCATCGATACCGGGCAGTTTGAAATCGGGCGCCTTACTACCTATGGCCAACGTTTCGTGATCGGCTGCATTGCTATCTGTGACTAAAGCGAGACAGAGAATAGTGAACCATAAAGTGAATTTCAATGAAATTTTCATTATAAAATGTTTACGCGAAAAATTAAAAGATCAGGGTTTTCTCAAATTTAAAAAAAGTCGAATCAAGGGGCGCTACTTTTTATTGATTTCCGCTTTAATAAGCTAGGGTTGAAGTGCAAATCATCAATTTTAAATTTTATCATCGACTATTTAAATTGTTGAGAATTACTAACGAACGCAATGCGTTTGCTGTCCGGGGACCATGAGTTCACATTGAGTGTACCCTGTCCACCATACAGATAGGCAATTACTTTAGGCGCGCCTCCTTTCACAGGCATGAGATTTAAGGTAACCCGCTTGTAAGAAGGATGACCGTCAGGTTGGATGTCAGGTGGAAAAGAAATGTAGACCATCCATTTACCATCAGGAGATACATGCGGAAACCAATTATGCTTTTCATCAAAAGTTAATTGTTGAGGGCTTGTTCCATCAGCATTCATTCGCCAGATTTGCATAGTGCCAGTCGGATTTGCGTTATAATAAATGTATCTGCCATCAGGTGAATATTCGGCACCATCGACATGCCCCGTAGTATTTTTGGTGAGAGCAGTTTCTTTGCCGGTGGCAACATTCACCTTGTATAGATTATAGACAGTGCTACCGTCTCGTTGTCCAACGACGGCAACTTCTTTTCCGTCCGGTGACCAACCGTGCCAATAAGAAGGGGTTTGGCGGGTTACTTGTTTCGGCTCTCCGCCCGAAAGAGGCAATACATAGACGGTAGAACCTCCGCCAGGTAGACCATCCAGGTGATGACTAATTGCAAGCATCTTTCCATCAAAAGAAATTCCGTGATCGTTGTTCAGTTTACTAAGTGACCCGGTGTTAACTTTTTCTGGTGTTCCGCCGTCAACAGGTATGGTATAGAGCGATCCTCTTTCATTAAATAACAACCGCTTTCCGTCAGGCATCCAGTTGGGGGCTTCGAATTTTCCCTGCGACTCATGAATTATTTTTCGATGCCCGGTGGCTACATCCATCACTTCAAGCCTACAGCCCAACTCACCAATCTGCTGGCCCTGTGGCCTTTCTGCCGGATTCGGAAAATATTTGTTCTCCACTGGTTTATCAATTCTCACATTCCACATTCGCGCCGACTCCACTTTATCCGAATCATGGGAACATATATAAAGGCCTGCGAAAACCGAATCCTTCATAGCAAACATCTCCGTGGAACCTACTTCCTGCAAAGGCTCGCCCCAATTTGCAACACGCATAGTTATTAGTTTGCCTACCCGCTCCAACTGAAGGGTTTTAAAAATCACTTTCTTCGGATAAAATATTTCTTCCTGTGGATCACGCATGAAGGCACCTTTCAGGGGACGCCACTGCAAAACGGTAAGTCCGTCGCCGTGGGTACAGGCGTTGTAGCTGGCTGCGTCATCGGCAAGCGATTCACGAATCATCCATCCCATTTTCCGGTGTCCGTTTCCTTCCTGCCCTTCGAATGCAAAATCGGCAGTCAATATAAAGTCTCCGTTTATTTTTTTGTAGAGAAACTGGAATTCATCCCTATTAAACCATATGTTATATCCCGAGCCAGTCATTTGATAAACCTGCCCGGCGGGATCGTACTTTGACGAACCTGCATTTTTAGGATGCCCTACGTCTGCACTGCCATCAAAAATTCCGATGCTACTTTGCGCATGGCTGAAAAAAGATACTTGGAAGAAAAGTAAAATTAGGAATACTCTCATATCTGTGCTCAAAATTTAAAGTGACAAAAACAATCACTGTCAAAAGTAAGGGACTACCCGGGAATACTATTTTTAAACAAAGCATCATCCTACATCAATATCGGGATTCAATTATTATTGATTCGTCAATTGATCTTTTTCCGAAAGATTCGGCTATTTTACGAATGATTGGCGTTGAATTCATCACTACAGGTAAAGCATTTTTATGAGAAGATTTAAAATTTGGAAGGGAGCCCTTCTATCGCTAGTTATTATTTGTTTCTATTCAATGGTATCTGCTCAAGGGAAAGTAATTGAGCAGGCGAAAGTGCCAAGCCAGATTTTAAAACACGATGTATCTTATTCAATCTACCTGCCTCAGGACTACAGTTTCTCAGAACGAAGTTACCCTGTGGTGTACCTGCTTCATGGCTATACCGACGATAATACTGCCTGGTTGCAGTTTGGTGAGATTAACCGGTATGCAGACAAAGGCATAGCGGAAGGAACTATCCCGCCAATGATCATCATAACGCCGGACGCAGATTCCACCTGGTACATCAATTCATATGATGGTAAGGAAAATTTTGAAGACTTTTTTATTAAAGAGTTCATTCCGGCAATGGAAAAATCATACCGGATAAAGCCCGATAGAAGATTTCGTGGTGTTGCGGGCTTATCGATGGGGGGATACGGCACACTCATTTATGCTATGAAGTATCCTGAACTTTTCAGTGCGTGTGCTCCGCTGAGTGCAGCAGTTTTTACAGAAGATGATATGGAAAACATGCCTGAAGTAAACTATTCCCGAACATTCGCGCAATTGTTTGGAAGAAATCTCACGGGGAAAGCCAGGTTAACAGAAGCCTGGAAGAAAAATTCAATTTTGCAACTGGTAAATGATAAATCTGTGGATGATTTGAAAAAAGTTCGTTATTGGATTGACTGCGGCGACGATGACTTTCTTACTAAAGGAAATTGTTTGTTGCATATTGCCCTGACAGAAAAGAAAGTCCCGCACGAATATCGGGTCCGTGATGGTGCACATACCTGGACCTACTGGAGGACTGGCATCACCGATGCTTTACAATTTATCGGGGAGAGCTTCCACTGATCAGTCACAATAATGCGGAAGTAAGTTGCTCCCATTCTGCCTCCAAACTAATGTCAGGCCGCTTTTTTCCGGCACGCCTATACCAATAATCTGCATTCCAAATATCTCCTTCCTTTCGATGAAGATAGGCATGTATCCAGGCTGCCTTTTCATCTTCAATATCCTGTATAATTTCATGGGATTTGTCCCAGTCATCTTTCGCATCGTACCATAACGAAAGCAGGTATGGAGAAATGCCTGAAGGTGGTTGAGTGTCTGAAATGCTATTCTTAAACACTTCTTCGGTCATAGTATAACCATTTATTTAGTGACGGCCACTCCCACGTAGGAGTCAGCCGTTCCATAATATAAGAACCATTTCTTTTTGTAATAAACAAGCGCCTCTGCGAAAGTGGTACCAGCCTTATATTGCCCCGTGATCTCGTGTGGTAAGGTCGGTTTTAAAAAACTCGTGTCAGATCGCTGAATCACTGTAGTGAGATCATTCTTATCGAATACGATCAGCCCCGTAGAATATGTTCCTTTTGGCAACAGCGAGTCTGCAAATTCGTCAACACTATTTTTCCCATTGTATAGCAGGTAAATGCCACCCTTCAGCATTATGGCCGGCGGACCGCATTCTGTGAGGTCAGAGTCGAACTTATATTTTCTTGGTGCAGCAAGAGAAAGCAGTTCTCCCCTGTCATTGAGCATTGGGGTCCAGTCATAAAGATTTTCAGAAAACGCCAGGTTGATGAGTTGTTCTCCCCAATACATCCAATACTTGCCGTTAATTTTTGCCAACACCTGCCTGCCCTTTTTGAAAGTGGTGATCATCGATCCTGATTTACTCCAGGCATCCGCAAACTTTCCATCGTAGGCCTTTGCAAATGCGGGCCCCTTCTTAGTCCAGTTTTTCAGGTCAGGTGAGACTGCAACGGACAACCTGGCAATTTTACCATTCCAGGAAGTGTAAGCAACCACGTATGTACCTTCTTCACTTCTGACGAGGCGTGGATCCTCACATCCGCCGGGAAAGTCAATCGATGAAGTATCCTTAGAGGCCGGAAAAAGTACCGGATCGGGATATTTTTCAAAATGAATGCCATCTTCACTTTCGGCTAACCCTAACCGTGAGGTACGCCCCCCAATAGCAGCAGCCACATTGTCTTCGGCACGAAATAACATATAAATTTTGCCCCCGACTGCGATAGCACCCGGGTTGAACACATCAGCCTTTTGCCATTTAACCATCTGCCCGGTAATGGGATCATTAAAAGTAAAAGAGGAATCTGCGGAAAGAATGGGATTTTCAATCGGTTTGTAAAAAGAATTCACGTTTGGAAAATCGGGCAGAGTAGACCTGCAGGAAATAAACAATAAGATAGCCCAAAACTTTACAAAACATTTCATGACCTCGCAGTTAAGAAATAAAGTAAGGACAATTTATCCGGAAAGAAGCGAAGTGGAATTAATTTATCGAATTAGTACGACAGACCCTTTTTTGTGCAGGAGCTCACCAGAATCACACAAGGCATCCATCGTGTATACAAAGACAGCGGTTGAAGGTTGAGCACCGCGGATGTCACCGTTCCAGCCGGCAGTACGGTCATTCGGCGAAAAATCTTTTCGCTGAAATATTCGTTTGCCTTCGCGGGAATAGATCGAAAGATCAAGTACGCGTTCAATTCCCCTTGCCAGAGGGTAAAAAACATCATTAACATTATCGCCGTTGGGAGTAAATGCATTCGGCAGATTTAAGTTTGAATCCTTGCATTCCACAAAAATGGTTACAGAATCCTTGGCAACGCAACCGCTGTCAGATCGCACCTCTACAACATAGGTCTGTTTTTTCAGCACAGTTCCGGAAGGCATTGCACAACTGGTACAATTGAGCTGAGTGGCCGGTGTCCATAAGTACGATACCACGTTCGGGCTATAGGTGGGTGTAATGGTGAATGGCGAATTATATTCATAGAAAGCATCCGGGCCTGCATCAACTGCAGGTAACGACTTTAAATGAACATTTACATCAACCGTACTGGTAAAGCAGCCAACTGAATCAAAAAGCGTAGCGGTGTAAACTGAATTTACAGGCGGGAACACGAACGGGTCAGATGATGTTGGATCTGTAATCGCACTTGATGGATTCCATATTATTCGATATCCGGGCGGTCCTGCATTAATTTGTGCACTATCATTCAAGCAGATGTAAACATCAGGAGTGGTAGTGGTAGCAGTGAAGGGATTGAATACCCTGACAATGACACTATCCGTAGCACTACAACCAAAACTGTTGGTTGAGGTTGCATAGTAAATCGTATTTGTTGTAGGACTAATCGCAGTGGTATCACACGTGGTACACGATATTCCGGTAGATGGTGACCAGGAGACGGAATTGCTTTGAAATGCAATAATGGTGTCTGTTTCACCCTGGCAAAGGGTATCGATTTTAGGTAGCGTATAGACAAAAGCCTCTTCGCTGGTATGAACAATTTTTCGAAGGACGTCCGAACACCCATTAATATCTGTAGCAGTCAATGAGAGCCGATAATTCCCCGCAAGGGAATATTCGTATGGGGCGGGTTGAAATGTGCTATCGCGGGTACCGTCACCAAAATTCCAGACCCAGCTGGTAATTGTGTCATTAGGGAAAAAGGGTTTGGAATTATTTACTAGCGTCAAAGGAGTATTCAAGCAAAAGCTGTCGTTATAAGTATAATCCAAATTAGGACCCTTTACCAATGTTTGCGTATTCATCACGACTGTATCAAAACAGTACCCATTTCCGTTTTGGATTACGACGACGTTGTTAAATGTCCCTAAA
>JBBQSI010000157.1:0-7537 GCA_038213975.1 Chitinophagales bacterium | reverse complement strand
CGCGGGCTAAAAATCCTGTACCGCAAAGTGGTGAGATTGCAAGCTAACTGTCCAGATCAAACTCCACGGGCTTTCTCATATAATTCAATCCAGTGTTCAGGTGTGAACTTGGTGCAAAGTTCTCCGACAAGATCGTAAGGGATTTCGTCAAGCTTTTTAAAGCGGATGCAACTCTTACCAATATCCAATTTTACTGAAGAATGCTTTTGAAATTCTTCAGTCGCCCAGGCTGCTATTTTCTTATCTAAATAAAGTGCAGAATGATAGAATGAAATATAATTTTTCTGTGAAGCCAAATGTATAAATGGTAAAGGAAGTACCGGGTTGCAATGATAGCCGGCAGGGTAAATAGTGTGTGGGACCACGTAGCCAATCATTCCATACGACATTGTTTCTTTGAAACCCACGGGCAAATTTGCCTCGATGACTTTTCGGAATTTCTTCATGGGTAGCTGCCTCCCCGGGGGCAATTGTTTGATGTATTCATCAGGAGAAGAAATTTCTATTTTCATAACAAACAATTACGAATTTTTACGATTGCTGATCAAATCCCGTCCGGTGAAACTTTGGCTAATGGTTTGTCTTTCACTACGGTTTCCGGCATCTTTTTTTTACGGGCAACGATCAGGGAAACCATCATTGCCAGCGTTGTCAGCAGGATCACCTGGGTAATCAACGCCTTGTTTACTTCGGGTATGCGGCGGAGCGGCTCAATACTTAAAAACAGGAGTATCGTGATAAGGCCCCGGGGCGAAACAAATAACAGCGACTTCACGGGTAGCTTTGAAAGCCTCAACTGTATATCGCGGAAAATGTAAATGATGGACGCTATGCCAACTGCCCAAATGAGCGTAGTTGTATTGAGGATCTCGGCTGTTTCCATGGTATAGCCAAAAAACAAAAAGAAAATGGCGCGGATAAGGAAAGCGGCTTCAATTGTAAGTCCTTTGAAACGCTGCACTTCTTTGTCAAGCTCCTTTGGCCGGAGTTTCTCTATCCATTTGAAATGTTGCAGTTCATTCAGATTTCCCAGGAAAAGGCCGAGGATCATAACAAAAATCAACGATGGCAAATGATAGAGGACCGAAATTTGATATATCAAAATCACCAGGAGAATGATGGGCACAAATTTTATCTGGTGTTCAATGTTGTTTAGTAAATAAGAAAGCGCTATCGTAGCTACAAAAGAAACGGCAACCATAATCAGCAACTGCCCGCCAAAATTGCCAAAGGAATGTAACCCAATGGACGAGTTTTGCGCGACAAAGTTGAAGAACAATACGCTGAAAATATCTGAAAGGCTGCTTTCATAAATAATAAACTCCTTCTCATACGGACGGAGATTTTTCACACTGGGTATGGCAATCGCACTGCTTACTACACAGAAAGGGATAGCATTCGTCAGGCAGTCCCTGAAGGAGTAATTTCCAAAAAAATGAAAAATCCCGGCCAGTATAAATGCCAGCACAAACATTGATAGAAGAGCGCCAATAAATGATTTTTTTATCAAAGAAAATTTTGACCTGTTCAACTCCAGTTCCAATGAGCCTTCAAGGACAATAAGGATCAGCCCAAGACTTCCTGTAATGGACAAAACACCTGAAAAATCCGGCAAGCTGATCTCCATGAACAGGACAATTTGCTTCATGAAGAAACCGAGGCCAAGGAGCAATATTACAGAGGGGATACTTGTTTTGGAAAAGGTAAGATCGAAGATGTAGGCGATAAGCAAGAGACTGCAAAAAATAATAATGATGGCTGATGTCATCGGCTCTTGTTAAGAGATTTAAAGGGCGCAATTTATTTTGTTTGAGTGAATTAAACTAACCCGAAAAGTGGGTGGAAAAGCTTATATGTACTGGATTACAACTAAAAATAATTCGTACTTTCCGCGTCAGACTGACCTAATTTCCTTTGTAGTAACCTTTTTCTTTCATGTCATCCAGCACCTGTTTTGCAATAGACTCTCCCCATTGTTGCCCCGCTTCCATAGACTCGGCGGTTACCTGGGGAAGTGAGGCGATCACCTTTTCCCCGACAGGGGTGTTATAAAATTTAATTAGCCCCTGCACATCTTCTTCGGTATAGTATTTTTCATAAATGGGGATGATCAGGTTCACCAGGTCGCCGGCGTTCATTTTGCTGCGGAAATTTTTCCAATATTCTGCGGGGACATCTGTGAATTGTTTTCAAATTCATCAAATAAATTACTCATTACCTGGATACCGACCGTGGCACTGCCAGTAAGCTCAAGCAACTCCTTTATGCTTTCAGGTTTCGAGTCCTGTGCATTTACGCATAATGCCGCGATTGAAAATGCGATCGCGAGAGACGTTGATTTCATATTTCTATATTGTTTTTTGAAAATAGAACGATTCATTCCTGGTAGATTAAAACCAGCTGTTTTCATTTCCGGCCATGCCGGTATTATTTACTAATGCTTCAACGGCCGTTTTTTTACAAGTCCGCCGCGGGTATCCTTCACCGAATTCATAACTACGAAAGCGCTGGGCTCAATCCTTTCTATTTCAGTATTGAGGCGGTTAATCTCCAGGCGGGTAATCACTGTATAAATAACATCGACCGGCAACGTTTCATGCAAGTCCCCAAAGCCACGGCGGCCGCTGTAAATGGTAACACCCCGGCCAAGTTTGGTGATGATCATTTGCCTGATCTGCTCGCTATGGGTTGAAACAATTGTTACCCCAATATATTCTTCGATGCCCTCCACAATGAAGTCAAGCGTTTTGGAAGCGGCCAGGTAAGTAATCATTGAATACAAAGCTTTTTCAATCCCCAGGAGATAAGCGGCCGCAGAAAAGATGATCACGTTTATAATCATGATGATGTCGCCCAGGGTGGTGCCCATTTTCCTGCTGAGATAGATTGCAAGCACTTCCGTTCCATCTATGACGGCTCCTCCACGCACGGCAAAACCAATACCGGCGCCGAGAAAGAACCCGCCGAAAATTGCCACGAGCAAATTATCGTTGGTAACATTAGGAAATTCAACGTTGGCAAGCACCAGCGACAGGCCTGCGATTGCAATGGCAGTTTTTATCGCAAATCTGCTGCCGATAATCCGGTAGCCCATGAAGATGAACGGCAGGTTTATGCAAACAATTAATATCCATAGCTCGATGGACGTGGTCGCGGAAATAAGTAATGATATCCCGGTTGCACCGCCGTCGATAAATTTATTGGTCAGCAGGAAACCTTTGAAGCCGAAAGATGCAGAGAAAATTCCAATGGTAATTAAAAGAAGGTCCCGGAAATAATTTCTTGAAAGTATATAGAGATCACGGTAACCTTTGGCCAGCTCATATTCAGAAAAACGCTGTCTGAGATAACTGTGCCCGGGTTTGTGGCGTAAAACCGTTCGCGTAATTATCCTTGACAAAAAGCTTTTCATCACGTAAAATTAATTGCCCGTAGGAATTCTACGGGCAATTGATAATAATAAGTTGCAAATATTTTTATTCGGCCTACCGGCTACTGCTTCACAAACTGCCATACCGTAATTCCATTTTTATCGGTGTATTTAAGCGAATAACTACCTGCAGGCAAATTCGCTACATTGATAAAAGTTCTGCCGTTTGCTGCCACGTTTGTTATAACTCTCAGTCTCTTACCTAAAATGTCGAAGATCTCTATCTGTCCGGTACCTGTTCCTCCCAAAGAGTTGAAGTAGATGTGATCAGTAGAAGGGTTCGGGAATACCGTTATTTTATTGAATCCATCCACCTTCACTAAGACTATGTTGCTATATGTGAATTTTCCATTTGATTCAACGACCCTGAGGCGGTAATAATTAATTCCCGGCATCGGAGCATCGTCTTCCGAAGCGTATTTTTTTACAAGGTTAAATGGCCCCAATGCATCAACGCTGCTAAGATCAGTAAAACGTATCCCATCCGGACTTCTTTCCACTACAAAATTTTGAACTTTCGTGTCAGCAGCGAATTTCCAATCCAGGTAAACGATCTTATTGGAAAGTTTTCCTTCAAGTTCTACTAATGTGACTGGCAGCGCACCGCTCTGCGGCAATAAGTAACGGGCAAGAGCACCCGAAAGGTTGGGTAAATAAGTTGTACCCGTCGCATACAGAAAGTCACCCTCAAAAAAGAGTTGGTTTATCCGGCTGTTAACATAACCCGTGCGACTGGTGCCAATTCCAATCTGGTGCAGTTCCAGTCCATCCCCGCTAAAGACTTTATCCAATTTTCCCTGCGCATCAAATACGGCAACTGCAAAGCCAGCAGCGGTTCCACCTACAGCTATCTTACCATCACCATTTATCGCAAGACCGTTTGAATATTGGAAGATTGCGTTGAAGTCGGCCGTGGCTACCCCCAAATTACCAAATGAGTTGTCAGGATTTCCGTCAGCTAAAAAACGGGCCACAACAAAATTTGACCTATTGGTAAAAGTCTCCTGGCTGAAGGCTGAGACGGTAATCTTCCCGTCCCGGGTGATTTTGACGCCGGTTCCATAATAATCATCGGTTCCCATATTTGTTATCACAATACCATTAGAGCCAAAAGAATTGTCTCGCGTACCATCCGGATTATAACGAACCAATACAATGGTACTTGCTCCGTTGTTGGTCGTCCGCCCCACTATTATGATCTTTTTGTCTGGTTGCAGTGCAACCTCTATATCAGAAAAAATATCGTTGCCGATTCCGTCCAGTTTTTTCCCGTCTCCGTCAAAAGTGTCGTCAAACGTTCCGTTGGGATTTAATCGTACTAGCGAAACCTGGCCGACAGATAAACCATCATAGGTACTTCCTGCCAGCACTATTTTCCCATCACCCTGTACTGCAATCTTTGTGAATGGCTGGCCCGGATCAAAAGTCCAGGTACCTGGTCCGCTTTGTATATTAGAAGGAGCACCTGAAAGCGTATATGCACCCATGGCAAATTTTTCATCACTTTTTCCGTAGGCCATTATCTGGCCTAGCGGATTTATCCATAGAGCCAGGACTTTATCATCTCCACCCATATCAGTAATCCTGGTACCTACGGAATTAAATGTTGGGTCAATTTTGCCCGCGACCGTATATCGCGCCAATAGAAAATCATTGTTCACGCCATTCCAGGCATAACCACCAGTAACTATTTTTCCGTCTGGCTGTGTCAAGCTGAAATTCAATACAGTCTGTCCCATGACGAAATCGTCGGTGTATAAGCCATTATTTCCAAAAGAGGTAACAGGCTCGCCAGTGTTATTCAATGCCAGCACCGCAAATCTTGAATTAACAGAAGGAACATTGGTATAGGTTATCGTTCCACCGATTAATAACCTATTGCCATTTTGAATAGCGATAGATCCGGCTGATATATTTGAATTAGGCTGTGGTTTATAGATGAGTTCTCCATTGTTACCAAAAGATTTGTCTGTTTTACCATTGGCCTTCAGACTCGTAACATACAAACCATTCCAGCCATTGCCATCAATATAACCGGTTAATATAATATCACCATTCAATACGACGGCATTCTGTTTCATACTTCTGTCCATAAAAATAGATGATGGATTTGCTGTTACCGCCACACCCTTGGTGCCAAATCCGTTTTCGAGGTCACCATCGTTGGAAAATTGCATGGCCACTAATTGAGACCCTGCGGCAGACTCTTGTGAACCTGCAACAATTACTTTTCCGCCAGGCTGGGGCAGGATGTCGCTGGCCCACGAATTGACCTGGGAGTTGATCACGACCTGTTTACCATCATCGCTGAAGGTTGCATCTAAATTACCACTGCTCGTAAGCCGGGCAATTGCAAAACCGCTATTCTTAGCATCAGAGGCGTATCCACCGGCTAAAATATTACCGTTTTCATCCACCGCTAAACAACTCAGGGATGCAGTTCGTTCTATGTACATATCATCCCTGTCCGGAACAACCATTTCAAATTTTACTATCTGGTAGCCATCAGTACCGAATGTCTTATCCGGACTGCCATTGCCCAAATATCTTGCTATAATAAAATATTGTTCACTACCGGAAGCCATAGTACCTCCAATGAGAATCTTCCCATCGTTTTGCAAAGCAACGGCAGCAGACACGACAGGGTCACTGAATGTCGAAAACTGGTAACCATCGGTGCCAAATTTTCGGTCAAGTGTACCATCTGCGTTTACTCTGGTCAAAGCGAAATCGTTTGAACGATATGAATCATTTCCAGTGATCACAACTTTCCCGTCAGGCTGTAAAGCCCCGGCAGCGCTAAGGGTGGACACTGCAACGGAATGGCCGTTAAATCCATAAGCCAAGTCAATTGCACCGGATGATTTGATTTTAGTGATAGTACTGCCACCGTTTTGGAGAACATAAAAGTCGCCGTTTGGCAGCAGCAGAATCTGGGAAGTCGCAGAATTGAAATATTGCAGAGGCTCCCCGGTATTTAACGTAGCGACGCCTGTGTCAGCAAAAGTCCTGTCTAATGCAGGTTGCGCAATGCCGGGTAAGGTAAAAAGTAAGGAAATGGAGAGCAAGTAGAAAGTTCTCATAAGTAGGTTTGTGTGTTTTTCTTGGGAGGTGAAACAATACTATATCAATTTGGAAGGGCTAGCAATTTATTTAGGTCTTGTTGAAAACGCAAGCAGGAGGTACCCCGACAATCATTCAGAAGAAATTGGAAGAAGGAAAAAAATCCGCGGTGAAGTTAAGCGATTCGGATCATGAAATATTGTAACTGACCGATAGTCATAAAAATATTTTGCCTAAATTTTTCAACCGCAGAGCCCGCATAGTAATTTTACGGTCTACTGATATGCAGGTTTGCAAAGTTCATCTGGTTGTAACAGATTCCGCCCCTTATCGTGTATGCGTACCTGATAGTCATAATTATCACTTGGCACACTATATAATTAAACCTGCCTGGAGTTAGAAGAAGACTGTTTCAAAATAAATAAGGAGATACTGGATTTTCGCTGGAGTTGGAGATCTCGTTTGAATCAGATGCGTCCTACAAGTTTTCTCAACAACGGTTTATTATAAAAGAAAATGAAAAGAATGATGGCGCCCAACACCCAAAATATCGCAAGAAAAATAATTAGCACTAAAAATGCCTTCCAACCTACCTGCATGCTAAGTATTAGTTGCCGGCCTGCAGGCAGCGAATAGTGCCCAAGATCAATATTCGGAATCACCTCTTTAAGTAACACGGGATTTTGAAAGAGTTTTATAGAGACATTACTGTAAGCTACATCTACATCGATGCCTTTGTTGAAAACTTGCTGTTCACTGACGGCATCACGTATTTTAAGCCTGTCTGCAACAGTTAGGGAATCTATCAATGGTCCCTTTAATTCTGTTTTCCGGTTTTTCTGCCACAGTTGATTTTGCAGAAAAGACAAGCTCTTATCCTCGATGTGAAAATTACTATTACTGGTAAAGTAACCAATGCCCGAGGCATCAAATAAAAAACTTTCCAACTGATCTTGCGGAATCTTCGCGATGATGTCGAGCGAGGGCTGGGAGAATGTATAGACTTCGACGGAATCGTTTGATAATTCAAGTGATTTCTTTTTG
>JBBQSI010000156.1:0-7539 GCA_038213975.1 Chitinophagales bacterium | reverse complement strand
TAAGGAAAATGATCAGGAGAGAATATGTAGAATACCAAATACTCAGGGCAACGAATGTAAAAGAGGACAAGCGAAATATTTGGGTGATTGATTTAAGAGACGGCAATCAACTGGTAACTGCCAGGGTAGAAAATATGATAGTGGAAGAAATACATCGCTATCAAACCTATTGATTTGATTTTTGAAAACAGAGGAGTCTTGATCAATGATTTGCCCTGTCCGGTAAAAACCTGGGCCGGTGATCTTCATAAAGCAGCAGGCAAATAATGGCCGACATCATGCCTATTACCGCACCGGCAAAAACATCCTGCATAAAATGCTGGGCAAGATAGATACGACTATAACCTACTAAGGCGGCAAGTGCCAGGAAGATGAGCGAATACCATTTGTTCTTTATGCAGAATGCCAAAGTAGCAGCTAATGCAAAAGCCGATGCTGAGTGCCCTGAAGGGAACGCATGCATATTGTGCAGGGTAACCTCGTCAATTAAGTACGGATAGCCACTGTTTTGAAAAACTATCCCGGGACGTGCCTCTACTACTACCTCTTTTATTAACTGTGCCACACCGCCGGACATCAGGTAAGAGGCAAGGATTACAATTCCCTCTCGCCTTCTTTTAAAAAAAATCAGGACTAGGCCCAGCATGATTACGAAAGCTCCATCTCCGAGATAGGTCAGGTAAATAAATAATTGGGTGAGGGAGTGTGAGTGATAATTGTTGAGAAGATAAAAGCCTTCCCGCTTCGTGTATATCACCAAAATCAAAATCGCCACTATCGCCAATAAAAAAAAGGCAATAAAAAAAACCCTGTTTTTCTTCCACAATTCAGCAAGCGGCATGCGCAGTAAAAATTTAAAAGAATCATCAAATGTACACGCCCCATGTGGGCAAAAAAAAACCACTTCCCAGGAGTGAGAAGTGGTACAGTATGAGAAATCTGTTTGCTTACGGAAAAACTAACTTGATATTTAATTAAAAAATGTCCAGCCTTTATACCATGTGTCTCCTGCACCCGCTGCACCGCGAAAATCTACATTTTGCAATCCCGTTACTTTAGGATTCGTGAATGCGGCACCTGTGAGGGCGGGAGAGCCTGTCTTTGGTGTAATATCCGGGCTGGCATAGTTGAATGCATCTGTCAACATTGCGTCGGTGTTCGCGTCCAGGATGGTATTGCCATAGGCGCTTGTGTTGAACCAGTCTAATATCGATTGTGTTGTAGCCCCGGTAGCTGCAGTAGCACTGGGAGCGTATTTCACTGGTACAGGACAACCTGCAATAATAGTATTTTGAACCAGTAGGCTGTTTGGGATATTAAGATCGGTTGGTATTCCTTTAGATGCATCGATCAACAAGCCAACCGGCCATCCCATGAAGATAGAATTGAAGATGGATTGTGAACTATTGCGGCGTATTTGCGCAGCTGCAAGAAATAAAGAATTTCCAATGTTGTCTGCAGTGGCGCGTGGCCCGATAGAGGTGATATTGCTGAATACCGCCTTTGTTTGTGGCAGCAGGTCACTTCCATTTGCATCGTTATCACTTTCAAAGGATTCAGATTTAGAAATATCAGCTACGGCTGAATCGCGGATCACAATACCAAATTGCACGGTGCCGGAAAAGCCATTGTCGGTATCGAAATCATCATCCAGCGTTCTATAGGAAATAAGGTGCTTACAATTTACATTGCCACCAAACCACTCAAATGAATCATCATTTGCGTAAGCCACTTCTACGTAGTCTACGATAGTGCCATTACCCACACCGCCAAATGTCAATCCATTGATTTCTTTATCCGGGAGAAATGCATAGCCCGCGTATTCTATTCTTACATAGCGAAGAATACCGCTGTTATCTGCCGGGTTTTGTGACTGCGTAGTTGGTGTGCCATAAAGACCAAGACCATCACTGTTGTTGATGCCCCCCTCAATTTCTCCCAAACCCTGTACACCATTGAAAGAAGAATTTGCAGGAGCATTACCCAGTATCACGAGTCCGCTCCAATCACCCCTTTGTGGGTTTGCAGCTTCTGAAGTAAAAATGATCGGCTTATCAGCTGTGCCATCTGCAATAATTTTTGAACTGCGTGTGATGATCAGGCCGCCTTGCTTATTGAGCTCCCCAACGATTTTGGTTCCTGGCTCAACGGTAAGGATTGCTCCGTTAGTAACGTAGACAAGCCCCCGAAGTTTGTATACTGTGTTGGCTTTTAATGTGCGGTTGGCCGTGATCCGTCCTTCCAGGATTGGATTATCCGTGGTACCTCCACCAGAATTGCCGGAAGTGTCAATTATCGTAGTGGTTCCACCATCTACTTGAATTTTACGGCAACCTGTTGAAACCAATCCCGCAAAAGCTGCCAAATAAAATAACTTTTTCATACTGTGTTTAGGTTTTATTCTCTGTTTTATTTTAAGTTATAGGAGAAGGAAATACCCACTGTACTTCCATACTTTCTTTTAATCGCCAGCACATCTGTTCCGCTTTCAAATTTCCTGTTGTTGTTTACATCCAGGTAAAAATTTGCAGCCTGGTTGAGGATGTCGGAGATGTTGAATTTTATTTCACCTTCTTCTTTCAATATTTTCTTTGCAATTTGGAAATCCAGCAAAGGCCTGTGTTGCTCAGTTACAGGAGGAAAATCATTACCGCCAACATAGAAGATCCTGTCGCCGATCATATTGAAAAGCAGCGTGGTGTTTATACCGAGTTTTTCAACATCATATTGCAAACCTGCATTTACTACATAAGGACTTTGTCCCTGCATAGGCCTGTCAAGATTCGCATCATTCCTCGTTACCCGGTTGTAGATGTAGGAAATATTTGTTTGAAATGTAAAATTCCGAAGGGCATCAGCGAAATCGAGACGCTTTCGCATTTCCAATTCAGCCCCAAAGCTGTAAGCCTCGTCGGCGTTCAAATAATTGAACGTACTTGAACTGCCGGCACCGCTTTGGTTGAAGAAAAGCTCGATAGGCTTTTGAAAATCTTTGTAGAAAACACCGAGGGTAAACAGTTCGCCTGAACGTGGGTAAATTTCGTAGCGCAAGTCCAAATTAGAAACCTTGGTTCTTTCAAGCGTTTTATTGCCACTCACGGTAGCATTCAAATCAAAGTCGTAGAAGGCAAAGTCACTTAATTCACGGAACTCAGGACGAATAACTGTTTGTGAACCGGAGAGCCTGATATTAGTTTTAGGATTGAGTTTATAAGTAAGGTTTACGCCTGGCAACCAATCCAGCACTTCAGAATGGAAGTGGCGACGATCGCTTTGACGTAAGCTCCCAATTACCTGGTCGTAATTTTCAAAACGTACTCCGTAGGCGGCTTTCAATTTTTCTCCGAATTGATTTTCAAGCTGTATAAAGCCTGCGTTCAGGATCGTGTTCGCGATATAACGGTATTGGTCACCCGAAAGCTCATTGAAGCCAAACTTATTGTCTGAGCCATTCCCGAAATTCTCAGGACTGAAAACCTGGCTGGCAGGCAGCCTGATCAAATCAACATTATTGCCGGGCAGGTAAAATGCAAACGGACGCGAGTCAAAAAGCCTGTCTTTTACCTGGAAAAAATAACCGGCTTTTATCGATTGTTCAAGATCCCAAAGATTGAAAGATTTGGTAACATCCCCACCTGTAACATAATTGTAATCATTTAGGAACCCGTAATAACGAGAGCCGGACTTTTGTGAAGATTGTGAGGCACCAATCAACAACTGGTAAGGATTTGAGGGATCTCCCGGATCCTGGTTGTACTGGATTCGGCGCTGATCAGGAATGTATTGGTCGAGGATGTTAAAGCTGCCATACCAATGCAGCTTAGCATCCAATCCAACGAGGTTATGATCGCCGGTGATGGAGGTATTAAAAAAAGTATTCGTCTTAAGCGCTAATTCAGTAGCCCTTATATTTTCACCTTCAAACGGATCAAATTCAAAATCCTTTCCGGTCCTTTCATTTACATAATCAGTGGCATTTACGTTGAAAAGATTCTTAATAGAAATCTTATTGTTGCTACCCAGTTGGAAAGTAAAGTTGGCTAAGCCACCCCAGAGATAATCTTTGCTATACTTTTTGTCTGAATAATCATAAGTAAGTGAAGGCGTAGTACCATTTACTACATACAGTCTGTTCTGGATGTAGTCAGTCCTTTTGTTAGATTGGTTGTAGTTAATCGCGAGGACTGTTCCAAGTTTTGATTTTTGACCAAGCTTAACATTGAAACCACCACTTAACTGAACATTGGAATTGAGGACTGGCAAAAAGTTGTTCTCATTCCTATCTGCGCTCCAAACGTTTTTAAACATTTTCCCAAACTCAGTTTTTTCCGCCCTTTCCAAAGAGCCATACTTGGATCGCAAAGGCAACTCGTCAGGAATGGCCCGGAAACCATCATCCCAACCGAGAAAATCAAGGTCACCACCTTTATACTGATAAAAATCTTTACCCACAGTCTGCGTATTAAACCCGGTGCCTAATACGATATTGAAATAATTTTTTGCAGGCACGTCTTTGGTGTTTACCTGTACCAGGCCACCTGCCCACTCTCCTGAAAATTCGGGGAGAAAGGCTTTGTTAACGATAATATTATCAATCATTCCTGCAGGGAAAATGTCGAAAGAAAAAGTTTTACGATCCGGCTCCGTAGTACCCAGGAGTATACCATTCAACATGGTTTGATTGTAGCGATCATTCAGCCCGCGTACAACAATGTATTTACCTTCCTGGATGGAAGTGCCGGGAATACGCTTGAGCACCTCACTGGTATTTTTGTCGGGCGAGCGCTTTATGCTTTCCGCAGACACAACCTGTGCAACGGTGTTCGTATTTTTTTGATAGGCAATTAATGCCGCGGTTGTTTCCTGGCGGCGGGTAGTCCTTATCACTATCTCAGCTTCTGTTTTCACTGCTGTCTCCAGCACTACATCGAGATTCAGAAGCTCACCAGCTTTGGCTTCGGTACTTTCCACCTCTTTCGTCTGATATCCGATTGAAGTAATGCGGATAACAGTTGGCTTACCTGCAGGCACATTCAGTACGTACCTTCCATCTATATCAGTAGCAACTCCCCTGGTTTCGCCAACCAATGTTACAGATACCCCGGAAAGAGGCGTACCCGTTTTTGAATCAACAATCTTCCCTTCTACTTTTGCTATTTGTGAAAAAGCCGAAAGAGAAAAAATCATAAAAAATACCGCGTAAAATATCTGCCTCATGCAACACTTATTTTTATGCTGCAAAGAGACAACTCTGATGTTATGGGAGCGTTAATGCAATGTTATGTAAGCATTACCTCCATGTTACCTAAAGGTTAAGGAAAGCTGGATTTTCAACAATAAACTCACACAGAGACGTGGATATTTGCCCATATGCTAAAACCTAAATTGCATGCGGCAAGTGAATATGTCATCGGGCAGGTCATTGTTGTAACCTGCCAGAGATGTTTTTTCGTTCATCACTTTATCATACCATAAGACCAATTTAAGGTTGGCATTGATATAATGAATGTACCCCAGACCAAGCGTTGTGTATTTAATATCGGTAGCATTTAATGAATACGCGGAATTGCCTATCTCGCTCTTTTCTACTTTACGGTTTGGATCATACCAATCATATTTGACAATCACCTGATGGGCTGGACTAATAAAATTTTGAAGAAAATAAAAATAGGCACCGTCAAACTGCCTGATAAAATAACTACCGGCGGGGTCCGGCAATGAAGCAGGCGTTTCAGACGACAATTGAGAAGCTGTTTGCGTACCCAGAATGTATTCTGCCCGAAGTTCTGTGAAGCCTGCCTTGCAGGCAATCTTCAATTGGGCATCTGCTCCATAATATTTTCTCGGTGCGATATCCCCGAAGTTTGATTGGGATGAATCGAGTTTAAATGTTTTTCGATTTAAATAGTAAATATTTTTTGTGGACTGGAGCAACCCGCCATTTAAATAGGAGCCGGCGAAGGACAAAAGCACTTTTTTTGAGATGGGGTATGGTTTCAGCCCGGCCCGGGCAATGAAATCTTTATGACTATCAAAGTCAGCAGTCGCAGCAAGACCCTGGCCGTTGAATACACCGGCATCAATCTTCAGATATCTGAGTGGATGATCAGGTTTCCGCGGCTCAATTGATACCATGGCTCAGAGGTCTATTTCCGTTTTCATGAGTATCTGGCTCATTAGTCCGCGTTCCGGGCTTTCACGATCTGAGGAGGAAAGATTCAGCTCGTAGCTGAATGGCCTGGCAAACATCCCAAAGGCAAAAGCAAATAACTGAAACCTGTTTTCGAATACACGGCCCCAGAAATCGCGGATGGCGACTCCGCGTTCGGTGCCGTCGAATTGGAAGACAAACTGAACAGAAGCCTTGTTATCGTTATTGATCCGCAGGTAATCAAATCGTATGCGCCCCCGCCTGAGTAAAAACCGGTTATTCACAGTTGGTAAAAAGTCACCGCCAATGTAGCTTTTCGCACCTTTTTCCTGGGCTACCTGGAACTGTGGCTGCATATAACCGCTGATGCGGATATTGTCGAAACGTCGCGAGACTGATAATACTGACTTACCCAGGTCTTTGGTAGTGTCCACCATGTCCATAAGAAACTGGCAATGGGCCGACATGCTGATAAATAAACAAAAACACGCTGTAAAAACGCGCATATGCGGAGGCATTTGGAGGCCAAATATATATGGAATTTCCGCTGTGTTAAGAAATCATTAACAAAATCAAATACTGGTCAGTACCTTTCGATAATATTACTTTTGACCAAATTCTGAACGTATGGGCATGAACTCCATTTTGAAAATATTTTTGCCAAAGGATAAGGTCTTCTTTAACCTTTTCGAAAGTGTATCAGAGACCGTGGTTCAGATGGCAGAAAAGCTGAGGGAGACAGTATACGAACCTGACTTTGAAAAGCGCGCCGTGTTGATCAAAGAGATTGAAGACCTGGAGCACATAAATGATGACGCAACACACAGGCTCTTTACTGAATTGGGCAGGAATTTTATCACGCCTTTTGACCGTGAGGATATTCACTACCTGGCAACGGCCCTGGATGACATTTGTGATTATATATATGCCTCGGCTAAAAAAATTAATTTTTATAAAGTAGATCCGCAGGAAACGGGTATTCAGAAAATGGCGGAGCTTATCTTAAACAGTTGTTCGGAAGTACGCAAAGCTGTGATGGAGCTCCGGGACATGAAAAACCTGCGCCGAATTACCGACGCTATGGTTACTATCAACAGCATCGAAAACCAGGCGGATGATATTTTTGACATGAGCATTGAAAAGCTTTTTGAAACGGAACCGGATGCAAAAGAGGTAATCAAAAAAAGGGAGATCTACCAGGTGCTTGAAATAGTTACCGATAAGTGCGAGGACGCAGCGAACGTCGTTGAATCCATCATTATTAAATACGCTTAAAGAATCCCTTGTTTACCCTGAACAGAATTTAGTAAACGAAACAGCAAACCCGGATTTTCAATGACGTTTCTCATAATCGTTGTGGCCTTAGCATTGATCTTTGATTATATCAA
>JBBQSI010000155.1:0-7562 GCA_038213975.1 Chitinophagales bacterium | reverse complement strand
GACCCGGGCTGTTACTTTAACGAGGAGCAGGAAGCATTGGTTGGGTTTATAGAAAGCAAAAGTTTGACCCCTGTTGCGCTCATAAATACGCATTGTCATCTTGACCATGTTTTCGGCAACAAATTCATTTCAGAAAAATATAACCTGTTACTTCATCTTCATCCACTGGAAGAGCAAATGCTCAACCTCGCCCCGGCATCCGGGCTGATGTATAATTTGCCTTTTGATAATTATTCAGGTGAGCTAAAATTCATCAACGAAGGAGAAAAAATTTATCTGGGAAAGGAAGTCTTTGAAATCATCCATGCACCGGGTCATTCCCCGGGAAGTCTTTGTTTCTACAATGCTGCTTCTAAAATGCTGATCGGCGGAGATGTCCTTTTTCGCCAGAGTATTGGGCGCACAGATTTGCCAATGGGCAGCCATCAGCAACTGATAACCAGCATTAAATCCAAGCTTTTTAACCTTCCGGATGCGGTAACCGTATTTAGCGGGCACGGCGAAAAGACTACCATCGGTTTTGAGAAGGAACACAATCCATTTCTGAACTAAAAAAAATTCAAACAAGCGCGGGTTCATTTCAGGTATTAAAGCAAAAAATAATCTGCCTTTTCAAGATATCAGCGCGGGACTCTCCTGTTTGCACTATTCTGACGTAGGTCGTCAACTTCAATCAGCAGGCGGCTATAATCTTTTTTGAGGAGGTTATATTTTTCCCTGATGGTAATTTCAGTTAGCAGTACTTGTTCTAATTCTTTCTCCCGTTCTGCAGATGCGTCCAGCTTGCCCTGCAACAATCTTACATTATGCTGTAAAGATTGCAAATCGTTGCGCCGGAGCTCATAATCGCTTTTTATTTTTATTAGTTCAGCATGCTCAGTTTCGTAGTCTGACAGGCGGGTCTTCACTTCTTCCAGCTCGTATTTTACGGTATCCAATTCATTTTCCAGGCGTTCCTTTTTGTCATTTTCTTCATAATACATTTCTTTCCAATCTTCCTCATCTTCCAATACGTGGGTGTCAACGCTTCTATAAGATTGCCTGCTTCCGCTTGTGTCAATCTTCTCCTCGATGGCATTCAACCTGTCCTGGAACTTGGTAAACTGCAAATGATAATACGTGGAATTGTCTTCTACGTGTTGAATTTTATGGCGTAGTATTCGGAGTGAATCCGGCGTTTCAGAATGAGTTGTGCTTACCTGCTCCTTCCTGAAACGAAACAGAAAGTGACGATCTGCAGGCAAGAATTCGTAGCTGCTGATGATCATCCTGTAAGTAAAGACGCCACACGCAATAAGTATTATCAGGGATAGCACCCACCATATCCACATACGGCAACACAATTAACGGAAATGAAAAAGTCTCTGCGGGATTACAACATGCCGATTTTCGAAGGATAGGTCTGCAATAGGTTAAATCAAGGAGGGATTGGATTTTCTGTCGTGAAAATAGTATTAATTATCCGGTTACCAAAGTGCCAACTTTTTCACCTGTCACTACTCTCAAAAGGGTGCCGGGAGTTCCCATATCGAATACAATAATGGGAAGTTGATTTTCCATGCACAGCGTGAAGGCAGTCATATCCATGACGCGAAGATTGCGGGTAATACATTCAGAAAAAGTGATAGTTTCAAATCGTTGTGCAGCCAGGTCTTTTTCAGGGTCAGCAGAATAAATTCCATCTACGCGGGTGCCTTTTAAGATCACATCTGCTTTTATTTCGATGGCCCTTAATGAGCCTGCCGTATCTGTGGTGAAATAGGGATTGCCGGTCCCTGCCCCAAAGATTACCACCCGTCCTTTCTCAAGATGGCGGATAGCCCGTCTCCTTATATAAGGCTCCGCTACCTGCTCCATTTTAATAGCGCTTTGCAGCCTTGTATATACCCCCACTCTCTCAAGAGCGCTCTGTAATGCCATACCATTGATAACTGTTGCAAGCATGCCCATGTAATCTCCCTGCGCACGTTCGATACCTGTCTCGGCTTCATTCATCCCCCGGTAGATATTTCCACCACCGATAACGATCGCAACCTGCACACCCATTTCAGTAATCGCCAGGATATCCTCAGCATACCGGGAAATAATTTTTGAATCGAGGCCAAAATTATTATCGCCCATTAAAGACTCGCCGGAAAGCTTGAGAAGAATGCGTTTGTACTTTGGAATCATGCGTGAGGTAAGAATTTTTGATTGCGGGGCGAAGATAAAATAATTCCATAATGATCACGAGTTGTCCTTCCTGGCTGGGCAAAAGAAAAGGGCTGTGAAGACAGCCCCGGTAAAAAAACCTTTATCAAAAGTTACCCAAGGGCAACCCGCTTGAATTCTGTCACCTTAAGATCGTTATCAACACTCTTGAGATAATCAGATACTGATTTATTGCTGTCTTTCACAAATGGCTGCGCAAGCAGTGTGCTTTCTTTAAAAAATTTATTGATTTTACCATGCGCAATTTTTTCCGCTATTTCTGCCGGCTTGCCTTCTGCTTTTACCTGCTCGATAGCGATATCCTTTTCCCTCTTCACAACATCTGCAGGAACTGCATCCTGATCTACAGCTATTGGATTCATGGCCGCTATTTGCATAGCCACATCTTTCCCGGCTTCGCCTGCATTTTTGGAAAAGCCTACCAACACGCCCATGCGATAAGTACCGTGAATGTAAGCAGCGACGTAAGGCGCCTCGACCCGCTCAAAACGCGATACGGTGATCTTCTCTCCAATCTTCGCGACCTGGTCGTTCAGGAGGTCTTTGAGATCTTCCCCGTTAACATTAAGCGAATCCAGGTTATCAGCACTCTTTAAGTCCTGGCTGATGATGGCATCCATAATTGATTGTGCAAAGGCAACGTAGTCAGCATTTTTACTTACAAAATCAGTTTCGCAACTTACATTAATAATGAAACCTGTTTTATTGTCCGAAGTTGTTTGTGCGATCACAACACCTTCTTTAGCTTCCCTGTCACCACGCAAAGCGGCAACTTTTTGTCCTTTCTTTCTCAGATAGTCGATAGCTTCTTCAAAATCTCCGTTTGATTCTGTAAGGGCTTTTCTGCAATCCATCATTCCTGCGCCAGTTTGTTGGCGAAGTTTATTGATGTCTGCAGCAGTGATTGTTGTTGTACTCATCTAAAAATATTATTTAGTTTTCCCAGGTCTGTACGGGCATCGCCGGGAGGGTTTGGAATTAAAATTATCTGCGGCCGCCGGCAGAACCGGAAATCCGGCGTCGCTGTGTACCTGCAGTACGGGTTTTGCCGGCAGGAGCACTCCCTCTTCTTACTTCTTCTTCGTCATTACCTGCTTCCATCTTTGTTGCAGCGCTTTCGCGTTCATCAGTTTCTTCGTGATCTTCTTCTTTCTCAGCTTGTCTCTCTGCCAATCCTTCAGCAATAGCCGCTACGATGTAATTCGTGACAATGGCAATAGATTTTGTTGCATCATCATTTGACGGAATAGAGAACTCGACTTTGTTTGGATCACAATTCGTATCCACCATGCCGAAGGTAGTGATGTTAAGCCTTTTTGCTTCCGACAAAGCAATGTGCTCGTGACCTATGTCAACAAGAAAAAGTGCAGCAGGGATCCGGCTAATCTGGGCAATTCCACCCAGCACCTTTTCCATTTTATCCTTGCTCCTGGCGAGCGTCAGGCGCTCTTTCTTGGTGATGCTATCGAGGGAACCATCATTTAGCATTTTTTCAATGCTCTGCATTTTCTTTACACTCTTTCTAACTGTGTTGAAGTTAGTAAGCATTCCTCCGAGCCATCGCTCAGTTACGAAAGGCATATTTACTCTCTGTGCTGCTTCCGTTACGATTTCTTTTGCTTGCTTTTTTGTAGCAACAAACATGATCTTCTTACCGCTTTTTGCAATCGATTTCAAAGCTGCCGCAGCTTCCTGCAAGCCTTCTACCGTCTTATTCAGATCAATGATGTGGATACCTTTCTTCTCGGCAAAAATGAAAGGCAACATCTTTGGATTCCATTTCTTTTTCAAGTGCCCGAAGTGGACACCGGCTTCCAGAAGTTGCTGCTGTAGAGAGGGATTATTTTCCATTAATTTTATTTTAAAGCTTTTCTTATTGTAAGATCACTGGGTGATGAAATATCGATGATAAAAAACCATTAACGCTTGCTGAACTGGAAGCTTTTTCTTGCTTTCTTTTTACCTGGCTTCTTGCGCTCAACGGTGCGTGGGTCGCGGGTAAGCAGGCCTGCTTGTTTCAGTACAGGACGATATTCAGGATTTACCTCGAGTAAGGCACGGGCGATACCCAGCTTCACCGCTTCTGCCTGGCCTTTTACACCGCCGCCGGTGGCATTCACGCTTACGTCAAATTTGTCTGAAGCTTCTATACTTTTCAGAGGCTCTTCTACCTTGTTTTGCAGGTAAACGATCGGGAAGTAAGTTTTGTAGTCTTTTCCGTTTATGATTATCTTTCCTTCTCCTTTAGACAGGAAAACCCTCGTGACTGCTGACTTCCGGCGACCAACTGCATTTTTTTGCTTTTCCATTTTTGAAAATTAGAATGTTAAGTTTTGAGGTTTCTGTGCAGTGTGCGGATGTTCATCACCGACGTACACAAATAGTTTTTTATACATTTTACGGCCCAGCCTGTTTTTCGGCAGCATGCCTTTTACGGCTCTTTCTATCACAGCCACAGGACGGCGCTTTAACAAGTCGCCGGCAGTTTCCTCTTTTTTACCGCCCGGATAACCGCTGTAATTAATGTAGATCTTATCATCCAGCTTGGTGCCGGTGAATTTTACTTTGTCGCAATTTGTTACGATCACAAAATCGCCGCAGTCGACGTGGGGCGTGTAATAGGCTTTGTTCTTACCACGGAGAACGGACGCAATCCTTGCGCACATACGACCAACGGTTTGATTAGTACCATCCACAACGTACCAATTACGTTGCACGGTAGCCTCATTCGCATGTTTAGTGGTGAAATGTAGTTTGCTCATCTAAGTTGTTTGTAGCTCAGCAATGTTGCCGAACGGTGAAAGTTTTGCCGCTATCCCGGCTGTTTTTTTAAGGAGGGCAAAGGTAGGGGAATACCTTACATTAAAATACACATCAGGTCTGTAATTTTTTATTCAACCTTCATAATTGGTTGATTATCTATTAAAATTTTGCCGGTTTATTTTCATTGACTTCGAAAATGCCTCAAAAAGCCAGGATAAAAGTCCCGTCCTTAAATCATTCGGGTATGTGCAGGTGCATTTATGCAGTATATTTGGCACAAATTTTCAGGCTATATGAAAGAAGCAAAGTCGTTAGGGAAATACTGGATGATGTTTTTTATTTCCACCATTGCATTGATCATCATGCTGGTTTTCGTGAGAGAGTATTTTTGGGTGGTCTTACCTTTCTTCTTTACTTCTTTCTGCGCTGCAATGGATATTATATGATCTATTGCAATACTTCCCTTAATTTATTTTGCAACATCGGGCCTCTTAGTTCAGTAGCCACCACTTTGCCTGCAGGGTCTATAAGCACGTTATAAGGTATTGCGTGGATTTGGTATAATTCGGCAGGGGCACTATTCCAAAATTTTAAGTCGCTTAGCTGCTGCCAATGCAGGCTGTCTTCCCGTATAGCTTTTAGCCAGGCAGACTTTTCCCTGTCCAGCGAAACCCCCAGGACTGTGAAATTTTTGTCTTTGAATTGGTTGTAGGCAACTACCAGGTTTGGGTTTTCTTCCCGGCAAGGACCACACCAGCTTGCCCAAAAATCTATGAGCACATACTTACCACGCAGAGAGCTCAGGCTTACGTTATGGCCCAATGTATCTGGCAGGGTGAAGTCTGGTGCTGTTTGCCCCGGAACGAGTGCCTGGCTTTTCTGGGGAGTGGAAGCAAGCATTTCTTCAAATTGCCTGGAAACATCTGCAACTGCAGAGTTAGCAGGGAACCGGGCTTTCAGGCGCGAAAGCATATTGGTGATCGTATCCATTCCCAGGTTTTGGGCATAGCTCAGGGCAAACAAAGAAACGATGGGGCTGGCTGCAGTATCAGCATAAGCATGGAGGAAGTCATTGAAATACTCACTTGATTGCATCGCCTGCGACCTGATGGATAAGGCAAGGCTGTCATTTACCTGCCCCTGACTTTGTTGCATCGCTTCGTCGTAGGACATGAGCACTTTTTGAATTGAATCCAGCTTGCTGATAAGATGGGTAAGCGAAGCATTTGCAGGTGTGTTGAATTTTACGCCGGCAAGTGTTGAGTCGCGGAGATCCCCGGAAAAATGGATATCATTTTTATCATTGATGAAAATGTACCCGGGGTTTTGATCGAAGCGAATTCGATACAGGCCTTCTTCCGGTGCCTGCGTTGATAAATTAAACTTGCCATTTTTTACTGCGGCAGTATCCAGTATTTGTGGCTGTTGTTTGTTGAATAATATTTGCTCCAGGTACACCTGTTGGTCAGGCGCATTTTTGAATTCACCAGCCACCGTCAGCTCATTGGGTTTGTTCCTGCTATTACACGCAGCTAACAGAATGGCAGCAAGAATTAGGATATATTTCATAAAATTCATTGGTTTAATTTTTCTGTAAGCAGGGAATGAACCGCTTTCATATCTGCTTTTCCTCTGCTTAATTTTTTCACTTCACCGGCGAAGAGCCCGACGAGATTTTTCTTTCCTTTTTTATAATCCGCTACTTTTTCCGGCATTTTCTCCAACACTTCATCCACCCAGGCATTCAAGGTCTGGCCATTTTTTTCCTGTAGAATATTGAGTCGGGCAGCAATGCTGATTGCATCTTCCGTTGGGTGCAGGATCATCTCAGGCAGAAGCCTGGACCCAGCCATACCAAAACTCACTTTTTCGCCGGCAGTTATATTTATCAGTTCACTAACCCGGGCTGGTGAAAGCGGAAAGTCACTAAGTGTAATGTTATTTTCTTTGAGGTAAGTTTTTACGGGTCCCAGCAGCCAGTTGGCCGTTGCCTTCACGTTTCCATTTTCCTTCACAGTTTCTTCGAAGAAAGATGAAAGATGGCGCTCCTCCGCCAGTACCCTCGCTTCGTTGGTTGACAGGCCAAACTCTTCAATGTATCTTTTTTCCATGACGGCGGGGAGAACGGGCATCGAAGAAGCTATTTCTTCCAGCATACCAGTAGTTATATGAAAAGGCGCCAGGTCCGGCTCCGGAAAATAACGGTAATCGTTCGCTTCTTCTTTATCCCGTAAAGGAAAAGTGAGGTTGTTATCAGCATCATAGCTGCGTGTTTGTTGTACTATCTCCGCGCCACGTTCAGCAAGGTTAATCATTCTTTCTACTTCGTAATCTATCGCCCGTTTTACGTTTCGGATGGAATTTAGATTTTTTATCTCAACCCGGGTTCCAAGTCTTTGCTGTCCGACAGGCCTGATAGAAACATTCGCATCACACCTAAGGCTGCCTTCTTCCATGTTACCATCACACACATCAAGGAATCGGACGATCTTGCGCAATTCAGTGACGTAGGCAAAAGCCTCGTCAGACGAATGCATTGCTGGTTCCGACACTATTTCCAAAAGCGGTACACCAGCGCGGTTCAGGTC
>JBBQSI010000154.1:0-7657 GCA_038213975.1 Chitinophagales bacterium | reverse complement strand
TCCTTTGATATTATCCGCATCTTCCAGGATCGCTTCTACCGAGTCATATTGTGACAAAAGTTTGGAAGCAGTTTTTTCACCAATACCTGCAATGCCGGGAATGTTATCACTGGCGTCTCCCATAAGGCCGAGAATATCAATCACCTGTTTCACATCTTTGATACCCCATTTATCACAAACCTCTTTAGTACCCATGATCTCAACCTTGCCGCCCTGGTAACCTGGTTTGTAAATTTTTATTTTATCTGTTACCAGTTGCCCAAAATCTTTATCAGGTGTCACCATGAAAACTTCATATCCTTCTTTTTCTGCCTGCTGCGCCAATCCACCGATAATGTCATCGGCTTCATAGCCATCGCATTCAACAACGGGCAAATTGAAACCTTCGATGATCATTTTGATATCAGGAATGGAGGACAGCAAATCTTCCGGTGCTTCCTGCCTGTTAGCTTTATAATCTGAGAAATCCGTGTGCCGTTCAGTTGGCGCAAACGAGTCAAAAGCGACTGCTAAGTGAGTGGGCTTTTCCCTGGAGATCAGGTCAAATAAAGTGTTAGTAAATCCATACTGGGCATTGGTATTTTTCCCTTTCGTGGTAATGATCGGGCTGCGGATCAACGCATAATATGCCCGGTAAATGAGTGCCATTGCATCCAGCAAGAAAAGCTTTTTCTCCATCCGGTAAAAGTAATGCAAACCAGCAGGGGGCAAAAGCTACCTGGAAAGCAAAACCAAATAAGATATTCAGGCCAGTAACCGGTGAAGATGAAGTGTCACTATAAAAATGCAAAATGATCTGTAAGATTTTTAGGCGCCTAACTTTTGTAACTTTAAGTAATGGAAATAAAAGAACCGTCGCCCGCCTACCAAAAAAAACACTATTCCATTCGCGAGTACCTCGATATGGAAAACGAAGCGCTGGAAAAGCATGAATATTATAAAGGGGAAATTTTTGCCATGTCTGGTGCAGGTAACCGCCATAATATTATTTCGGTTAACATAATTGCATCGCTGTACAATTCATTAAAAGGCAAAAGTTGTCAACCCTACGGCAGCGACATGAGAATTCACATACCGCAATTAAAAGAATTTGCTAAACAAAAAGATCAATTAATCTTAGAATCTGTCGGGATCACGTTGCTATTGGCCGATGTTTACGACAGGTGCAAATTATGAATACCGATACTTCATTTTAAAAAAATCAATATGGTTCTTATAACAGTGTTCATTCAAAACCTAGAGTCTAAGTAATAAGGCAGCATGGCTCGCCAGGTAGGCCAGTCATGTGTCATTTCATTTCCCCAAATATCTAGTTCGTAATTGATGCCTTTGTCATATAATACTTTTGCAAAGCGGCTCGCAGCGGCGGGATCTTCAAAAGAACCGCTGCCTGAAAGAATGTGAATATGGTGGCTCCGCCGTATGTTACTCAAACACCAGTCATCGGTGAGGTTGGGCATGTAATCCATGGGTGAGTTGTAATAAACCTGCTCATCATGAAATCCTTTTGTGTACTCGTGCAGGTCATATACGCCACTCATTGCGATAACACCATCCAGTAGGTCAGGTCTTTTCAAAAACAAATTCATACTATGCAAAGCCCCAAAGCTGGCTCCGCACATGATGATGGGCGTATCCTGCGAGGTGTTGTTTTTTATAAAGGGAATGACTTCATTGAAAACGTATTGATTGAACTGGTTATGACGAATTGCTTTGTCTTCCCCTAGCATTTCGTTGTTCATCCAACTTTCTGTATTCAAACTGTTGATGGAAAAAACCTTTACTTTTCCGATATTAATGAAGTGAGAAATCGAGTCTATTAGTTGAAAACGCTCGTACTCTAAATAATCCGCCGATGCGGTTGGCACCAGTAACAAGGCAAATCCATAATCTCCGTAAGTCACCATGGGCATGTCCTTATTTGCCGAAGGGCTGTACCAGGAAGTAATTTCTCTTTTCATAAACACTATCTCAATTTTTATTTTTTATTGTAGTTATATAGTATGCCGCCTCGCAATCAGGGTTGAATTTGTCTCGCCAGCGCGTCTTTTACCCCGTCAAACCATTCGTCTTTCAAAATACTCAGCACTATGCTATCCCTGCGCTTGCCTGGCTCCCGTGTAGGCATGTTGCTACGTAAAATGCCATCCACCTTGCATCCAATTCCTTTCATCGCATTAATGCTCGCTTCATTGTTATTGTCTGCTCTTAATTCAAATCTTTCAACACCCAATCTTTCAAAAGCGAAAGTCAACAACAAAAATTTGCAATGCCGGTTAAGCCCTGTGCGTTGGAATTTTTTTCCATACCAGGTGTAGCCAAGCTGCACGGTGGATAGTTCATTTTGAATATCATAAAAACGTGTGCTTCCTGCATGCTCTTCTGTTTTTTTATCAAAAACAATAAAGGGGTATTCTTTACCTTCTCCTTTTGCCTTCAACGCAATGTTCATATAATTATTCAAGCCATCCGCACCTTCAGCCCCCACCAGTGAATATTTCCAAAGTGCTGGCTCTTGCAACGAAAAAGGTAAAAGCACGTCATAATCCGCAGCCGTCAGTGGCCGCAATAATACACGTTCATCTTCCAGCACGTAATTTTGGGTGGTGTCAAATTCCTCTTTCATACATCTTAAATTAGAAAGTGACTAAAGATAATTCAGACGGATACTTTTAATTCTCTCATAGAAAAAGATTTTTGTGGACAAACCTTCATCATATTGCGAAGCTGTAGCCAGGATGGAAAAAGATAATGTGCATCGCGTCTATCACGATACCGCCTACGGTTTCCCTATCGACGATGACAATGAACTTTTTGAACGCCTGGTACTGGAAATTAACCAGGCGGGCCTGAGCTGGACAACAATCCTGAATAAGCAGGAAAATTTTAAAAAGGCCTACCACGATTTTAATATAAAAAAGGTAGCGGCGTACAAAGAAAAAGATGTGGAGCGCCTGATGAATGACGCCGGTATCATTCGTAATCGCCTGAAGATCCTTGCTGCGATTGAAAACGCAAAAATATTATTGGGTATTCAAAAAGAGGTTGGCTCATTTAAAAATTGGATCGACAAACAACATCCAAAATCGAAAGATGAATGGGTAAAGGTCTTTAAGAAAACTTTTCGTTTTACTGGAGGAGAGATCGTGAATGAGTTTTTAATGAGCACTGGTTATTTTCCCGGCGCCCATATTGAAAGTTGCCCTGTTTATAAAAAGCTTATCCGGTCAAAACCGGCATTCTTAAAAAAATAACAACAGTTGTATGATGGAAAATGAGATTTCACTTGCCCAGTGGGCGCTTGTGGACGAATTTCGTTCAGATAAATGGAAAACACTGGACTTCCCTAAAATCGCCAGGGAAGATTTTGATATTAACGGTATCGAATTAGTAAATACTTTGTTTGAGGTGCCAACGTACGAGTACTTGAAAACACTTAAAGGGAATGCTGCTGACTATGGTGTCGAGATGGTGTTAATAATGGTAGATGACGAAGGAGATGGTTGCGCTCCCGAAAAATCGGAAAGAGAGCAGTTTGTTATCAATCATCGCAAATGGATTGATATTGCAAAATTCTTGGGATGTCATGCGATCAGGACTAATTGCCGTGGCATTGGTGTTGAAAAATCAGCGGCTTTAAATATTGCAGCCGAAACCTATCATCGATTATTGAAATACGCCAGCGAGGCGAACATAAAAGTGGTGATAGAAAATCATGGAGGGTTTTCCAATGATGCCGATTGGATGATAAAACTTGTGAAAACGGTGGATCATCCGCTCTTTGGTACATACCCTGACTGGCGCGAGCCGGCTGACGATTTTGATAATGTTGCTTATTTGGAAAAAACAGTGGCGTATGCAAAGGGCATGTCCTTCCGTAATCAACCGACGGTGGAGGAAACAAAACACATGATCGAAATTTGTCAGAACGCAGGATATACCGGCTGGTATGGAATTGAATCAGACGGCAGGGAAGCTATAAAGGAAAGTCAGCGAATTTTACTCAAATATCTTTTTCCTGAATAGATCATTTTCGAAAAATTTCGTCTTTGTCCCACGCATTCGGATTGTTGAGAATATAGTTGCTTATATTTTCATAGGCCTTTGGGTCCCGCACTATGTGATCATAAAATGATCTATGTCATTCAAATTCTTGATAGCCCAGCAGATGAATTTTCTTTGAGGTAGTAGTTTTATATGCTCCCATTAATTCTGAAAGAGATTTTATTTTGATGGGTTGTGCGGTCCACCCGCGGGTTGCCCTTACTATTTCAATTATCCCATGCACATGATTCGGCATAACAATAAATTCATGTAGCACCACGTAAGGGTATTGATCTGCCAGCCAAAGCCAGAGCATGGGCAATCTTTCCGTATGCGTTTAAAACCATATGCTTTTCATGCGTTGGCAAGTCACGACTTGCCCTTACGATAGCGCCCGGAGCTTTCCCGACAACTTCACCAAAACAACAAATCATATTTTTCACACAGAGCGTGACGAAATACAAATTATCCTTTGAAAAATCATAGCCCGGCAATCTGTTTGGCTTCCGATTTTTCATTAGATGAATTTAAAAATAATATCCGGGTACGGGCAAGTCGCGACCTGCCCTTCATCTTCACCACGCAGCCACTTGCCCTTAACCATCAATGCTATGTATATTCCATTAAAGAGCAAGTCGCGACTTGCCCCTACTATCTGCAAACATTATCGCTCTATTGCCTAACTTCATAACCATTTTTGTAAAACATTCTATCACGATTAAAGCTTTTATATGAATCAGGATCATTCTCCAACAAACCTCCCGGAGAATTCAGAAGAAGATCAACAACAGTTGAAGTCCTTTATCAGCCGAAGAAAATTTGTGGGCATGACTGCAGCTACTGCCGCAGGATTCACCATCTTACCACGGCATGTTATGGGCGGAAAAAATTATATGGCCCCGAGTGACAAGATCACGCTCGCATACATTGGCGTAGGCACGCAAGGCATCAGGGAAATGTTGCCGATGCTGGAAGAGCAGGGAATCCAGATAGTTGCAGTCTGTGATCCAAATAAAGAAGCCCGCGGTTACCGCGACTGGGGTACCACATACCTCCGGGATGAGATCCGAAAAACGATCAACGATCCCAACTGGGTGCCGGATGGAGATGGTATTATTCCCGGTGGGAGGGATAATGGAAAAGCAATCGTGGATGCTTATTATAGCAAAGTGCGGCAGGATAAAACTTTTAAAGGATGTAAAGCATACGAAGATGTTCGCGAGCTTTTTGAAAAGGAAAAAGATGTAGACGCCGTAAAAGTTATAACGCCGGATCATCTGCATGGTATCCTGTGTATGGGTGCGATAAAAAGAGGTAAGCATGTTCTCGTTCACAAACCACTTTCCAATAGATTACTGGAGGGTAAGCAGGTGATTGACATGGCACGGAAATCAAAAGTCATCACACACCTGATACCATGGGATTCCAACGGCTCCATGGAGACCGTAATGTCGTGGATCAACGGAGGCGCGATTGGAAAACTTACCGAAGTACATAACTGGACGAACCGCCCCGTTTGGCCACAATACCCTACGCTGCCAACAGAAAAGCCGCCCATCCCGGAAGGATTCAACTGGGATCTTTGGCTGGGGCCGGAAGCGGAGCGGGCTTACAGTCCTCATTACACGCACATGGTCTTCAGGGGCTGGTACGATTTCGGTGGCGGCTCGATGGCTGACATGGGGCATTACAGTTTATGGACAGTTTTTAATGCACTGAATCTTACCTCTCCCGTAAGCGTTGAACCGCACCGCAGTCATGTTTGTGACTTTAACGGCCCGGTACCTTTCCGTATTAATAACGATTTTTCATTCCCCATGGCGAGCACCGTCCGGTTTAAATACCCTGCGAATGGCAACAGGCCGGAGATAGACCTCTGCTGGTACGATGGTGGTATGCGCCCACCAATACCGGAAGAATTAGTCAGGGATAATAAAGAATTACCGCAGGAAGGGATGATGTTCGTTGGTGAGTCAGGCAAAATACTGGCAGGCTTTAATGTTCAGAATCCGCAAATTATATCAGGGAAAAAAATGGATGCTCCCGCAAATGTGAAAGCAGATGACCGCAGCCAGGTGCAGCAAACATCCCAGGCATTACCGTTGTTCGTAAATGCCTGTAAAACCGGTAAACAATACCCGGGAAGTTTTCCCGAAGCTGAGGCAATCACTGAAGCCGTTAATTTGTATGCACTTGCGTTACGCACAAATAAATTGCTTCGATACGATGCAGCAAGCCACAAGATTACCAACGTGGATGATGCTAATAAATACCTGGCCCGGGCTTACAGGAAAGGCTGGGAACCTGAATCTATTTAAAAAACCTATTTAAAAAACTCGTTATGAAAAAGATCAACCGCAGAAGTTTTATTACTCAAACTTCGTTAACAACCGCAGGCATTTTTGCTTTTGCACAGTTGCCAAAACAATTATTCGCCGGGGCAGAAGCTGCTGGGATGCCGCTAGGCTTCCAATCCTGGGTGGTGAAAGATATGCTGGCAAAAGATTTTGCCGGTACAATGAAGATGGTTGCCGGTCAGGGTTACCAGTTGATAGAGATGTGTTCGCCGAAAGGTTATAAAGACACTGTCTTCGGCTCGCTGGTGGACATGAAGCCTGCTGAGATGCGCACGATAATACAGGATGCAGGTCTCTCGTGTCCGAGCTGCCACTTCGGAATGGCCGAACTTACGAGTGATCAATTAGAAGACAGAATCGGATTTGCCAAAGGCCTCGGCATGACGCAAATGATTTGCCCAAGCTTCTGGTTGCCGAAGACAGCCACATTGGATGACTATCTCAAGGCTGCCGATAAACTAAATGTTGCCGGAGAGAAAATTAAAAAGAACGGAATGCAGGCAGGTTTTCATAACCATGAAACAGAATTTGGCATCCTCGATGGTCAACTTATTTATGATGCCTTGATGGAGCGCTTTGATCCGGAATTAGTGAAAATGCAATTTCAGACTCAGGTCATAACCGTCGGAATTAAGGCCTCAGATTATTTCACAAAATATCCGGGCCGGTTTATTTCGGCTCACCTTTCAGACTGGACGGCCGATAAAAAAGAAGTTCCCATTGGACAGGGAATTATAGATTGGAAAGCATTTTTTGAAACTGCCAAAGTGGGTGGGGTGGAGAATTATTTTGTGGAGATGAAGCCGGAGACATTTACAGAGAGTGCGGAATATATTCATGAACTGTCGTTGATTTAACTTTTAAATAGGTGTTGGAGGTAAAACTAAAATGCACCTTTTTGAAAATGCTTATGAAATCACTTGGTTGCTAAATAATGTCGTAAATAAGTTGTACCATGAAGTTCTTACTTCTGAAGAGATTGAAGGCATCGTGGACGATCTTTCTAACCGTTTGGCAAAAAATATCGAAAATCAAATTGAGCGTTCAAAAAACAAATAATAGTTCTGACTTTAACGACTTTATGCGCCAATGAACATCTTAGTTTTTTTCCTCTCGTTAGCTCTTGTTTCATCAACCGTATCCTGCCGGTCTTCCACCCCCACATCCAAAGCAGACAGCGGGATTGATTCTATTTACACAACCGGTAGCCAATCCGCTGATGGCACAGGAAAGTATTATCTCGGCCGGGAAATCGC
>JBBQSI010000153.1:0-7670 GCA_038213975.1 Chitinophagales bacterium | reverse complement strand
TCCCACCACCAGCGCCATTGTACTTTGTAGAGTTGAACTTCTACTTCCTGTTGCCCCGCCAGCGCCTTACCATTTTCCAGCACATTTACGATGTCGACGGTTTGCTTTTTACCGGTAAGCAAAAAGCCCCAGGGCTTTTGGGCCTCCGGCAGTTTCAATCCCGCGTAACTACTGAAAGGACTTAGCGGTAGCGAAACGTTATCTACGCTAAAGTTGCCACCCGGCTCAAACACTTTAACCAGCAAATTAGCGGTGAGCATTCCCGGCGCCTGGGAGATGTCTTTAAATGAAGGCTGTACGGTCGCGACGCCTTTCTCATTCAACTCGCCATTATAAACTGATAGTGACGTGGATTTCCAACGAAGGACAGGATTACTAAATGCATAACCTTTCCATCCGGGAAAGGGGTCATTTTTATTATAAATTGACGCATCGATGGTCGCTTTCAGATTTTTTGCATCTGCACCAAACAACCATTTCGCAGTAAGCGTACCCGGCTGACCATTGTTTTTTGATAGAATCGCGTCATCGCCGAAATCAAGATTTACTTTTAGCCGGTTAGGCATTACCGTTTCTATTTTCAGCCGCTTGTCAAAAGTGGCTCCGCCAATTTTTACTTTTGCCGACCAGTTTCCTGTTGGCACATTATCTTCAGTAGCAAGACGAAAAACATTGAAACCACTTTCCGCATTTTTTTGAATCATCTTCTTATACAACATACCCTGGGGATTGTATAACTGAAGCTCAACCGGATGCCCCGCAGGCAATTTACCACCTGCATCTTCCACGATGCAACTGAGAAATAATGAATCGCCCGGCCGCCACACGCCGCGCTCTCCGAAAATGAAAGCCTTCAACCCTTGCTTTGTTTCTTCGCCGGAAACTTCAAAACGCGTGAGAGGGAGACTGCTACCGTCATCCAGCCGCAGGTAGCCTCTTTCATTTTCACGGGTAGCAATGACAAGCTGTGGTTTGTTTTTCAAATTAAAATGCGCGAAGCCTTCGTTATCTGTATTTGCATTTGCCAGTACCTGGTTCTGAAAATCCAGGACTTTCAATCCCAAGTTTGCGATAGGCTTTGCCGTAAGCAAGTCAGCAGCAGCGATTATAATACTGTTTCCCTCAGCAGCCTTGGCAATTAGGCCAATATTTGAGGCAATAATATTCCTGACAGCCCAGCGGTCTTTGTTGAAATAGGATTTCGCACAAGGATTATCCCTGTCACGCCAGACAAAGCCAAACGGGTAATAATCATTATAGTTTTGCCAGAAGGCATCATTCTCATCTGAACCGTAGGAGGTTTGCTGGTAATACTCATCATATTCTTCGTCCTCGTCTCCGTTGCTTTCAGTTTTTTCAAACCGGCAGTCGTACAGTGAATATTCGGGCCGGAAGCCGATGGTGATACGATAGATGGCGCCCGGCTCTGTGTGTGTGTATTGATTTATGTCCAGGGAAAAATTTTGTTTCTTCCGCAGGTCGAGCGTTTTATCATCATCCAGGCGCACGGTTCTCTGTACGACGGGAACGGCGACCCGTCGTAAATCTTCTTCCCCTGACAGTATATTAGTTTGCAGAAATTGCGGTATGTTATTCTCGTAGATCTTAATGATCGAGACGTCCACTGCATTTAGGTTGATCGTTTGAAATGGCAGGGTAAGCTCGCCGGAGCCAGGCAGAATATTTCCACGTCCTTCGATAGTGACTGATGGCAACCGATTTTCAAAAAAAACGTTAGCTGTAAATCCTTTCGCAAGGGTGTCGCCATATATATTCCGGATGCCCGGGATCACATTAATAGTGTAATTGCCGTCAAGATTATCTGAAACATACAACTTTACTTCACTTCCATTAATTGTGTAGCTGACATCTTCCTGATCTTGTAGCGTTATCAGTCCGGCAAGTTCCTGGTCGGTCGCGAGTATGCTGCTAAAGAGCACTGAGGCGTATGGACGCGACTCATTACCGGGCAAAATGTTGAGCACTTTGAAATCTCCAATGGCGGGTACTTCTATTTCGTCACGGCCTTTTATGTCGCTCCTGATTGGCTTCCCGTCCCATGAAAGAGTTAGCTGCTTTTGATTTTCACCGCGAACAATATCAGTGATGGTGAAACTGTGGTTCTTATTATCACTGCTGTGCTGCCATTGAATACCTACCAGTTTTCCATCCAATGTAGCGTCTATCAATTTTTCAACATCAGCTTTGTCTTCTGCATCAGAAGTTTCCAGCGTGCCGGTGAGCGTCATCTTTTCCCGATCGCGAAGGCTCCGAAGACCAAAGGGTGTTATAACAAATGAAGACGCTATCGTTTTAAATGAAAATTTAAATTCCTCCAGGCCGGGATCAGTGTCCACCAGTTTATCCAGGAAAAAAGTAGCCGTATATAACTCGCCGGCTTTCAATTGTTCTTCGGGCCGGAATTCAATTGTCCGCGCATCAACCCAAAAAGATTTCCCTTTTATTGAAGGGGAAAAATCAAAATAAGATTTGCCCAAAATTTCACCCACAGCATGGGTTTTTAAAAAACCTGTTGTCAACCGGATACGGATAGCCGAAGTTTTTGAAATGGTGCCAGAAGTATAGGCTTCAATATATTTCGCAAACGCAGGATCGGGTTGAATTACCTTCTTATCCTTCTGACAGCCTGTGATAAAGATTACCGATATCAGGGCAAAGAATTTCATAACGGAAACACGCGATCCGATTGTATTCATTTTTCTAGTTTGTGTGAAGAGCATTTTGGTAAAGGAGTTCAGGCGGAAAGAAGCGATGTCATTTTGAATCCTACAACCTGGCAGAGCAATGGTAGACAAAGCAGAAAATTGATGGATCATAATCAAATTAAGGATTATATTTTTCTTTCCGGTATGTTTTTGATTAATAAAGTTTCGTTATATATTTAAGACTTTAAACCACGTTCACTTAAAAAACAAACAGTATGAAAATTTCCCGTTTCAACAATTACTTCAGTAAGTTCTTCGCTGTGCTGGCGATCTGCTTTACATCAGCAGCAGCCTGGGCCCAGGACGATGGAGCTGAATTGAATGTAAACATCAATAAAGGAAGTGACACCTGGTATACGCAACCATGGGTATGGATAGTAGGCGGCGCAGTTTTCCTGCTGTTGCTGGTAGCCCTACTCCGCGGCGGTGGAAATAAAAATTAAAAAAAAAGCAGGGTAAACCTGCTTTTTTTAGTTATGTATTGATTGTAGCTGCGCTCGAATCTTTTGAATAAGATTGTTTACATCAAATGGCTTTGAAATAAAATCGTCTGCACCATATTCTGCTATGGAAGTCGCCGCGCCGGGATGTGCGGAAAACATAATAACAGGAATATTGCGAGTCTGTTCTTCTCCTTTTAGCTGGCGGCAGATGATTCTGCCATCATGACCAGATAACAAAACGTCCAATAAAATAAGATCTGGTTTAAAGGAATCAATTTTTCTGAAGATATAATCGCCCTTTGAAATCCCCTCCACCTGGAAACCTTTCATGGTCAAAAGCATCTCCATCACTGAAAGAATGTCTGTATCATCATCCACGACCAGGATTTTGGACATAGTGCTTAGTTTTTCTTGTTCAGGTACGGCAGCAAAATTATTTGAAGATGATAAATTTAATGTTTTCATAGTAGACAAGATGAAAATTACAATCGAAGAACAACCAGATGACACGCACCCGGTTCAAGTAATTAACGCCTTGTAGAAAATTTTCGTATCTGCTTGCTGAGGTTTTTTGGACTAACTCATCGCCACCCCGGAGGGCAAATTTTATTCCATAATCACCAGTAGTAGGAATTATTTACTTCCCAATTTCGCCGAAAAGTTTTCATTGATAGCGCTCAGGAAATCTTCCGTATTCAAATAGTCCTCCCCTGCTTTTACATCATTTCCATGAACACACACTGCAAGATCCTTTGTCATCTTACCGCTTTCAACCGTTTCAATACAAACTTCTTCAAGCGTATTTGCAAAATCTACGAGTTCCTGGTTATCGTCGAGCTTTCCCCTAAAGGCAAGTCCTCTCGTCCAGGCAAATATCGAAGCAATCGGATTTGTAGAGGTCGGTCTTCCTTTCTGGTGCTCCCTGTAGTGCCGGGTTACAGTTCCGTGTGCAGCTTCTGCCTCCAGGGTTTTTCCATCAGGCGTCACCAATACGGAGGTCATCAGGCCAAGTGAGCCGAAGCCCTGGGCGACGGTATCACTCTGCACATCGCCATCATAATTTTTACAAGCCCACACAAAGTTGCCATTCCATTTCAATGCACTTGCCACCATGTCGTCGATCAGGCGATGTTCGTAAACGATACCCGCTTCCTGGAACTTTGCCTTGAATTCATTTTCATAGATCTCCTGGAAAATATCTTTAAAACGGCCATCGTATTTCTTCAGGATCGTGTTCTTTGTTGAAAGATATAAAGGCCAGCTTTTACTCAAAGCCATATTAAAACAACTCCTGGCAAAACCGGAAATACTTTCATCTGTATTGTACATGCACAACGCTACACCATCACCCTTGAAATTGTAGACTTCGAAAGATCGTTCCTCTCCTCCATCTTCCGGCGTGAAGGTCATGGTGAGTTTTCCTTTCCCCTTTATAACGGCATCGGTTGCACGATACTGGTCACCGAATGCATGCCGTCCAACAATGATCGGTGCAGTCCAGTTAGTGACCAGCCGTGGAATATTTTTGATCACGATCGGTTCCCGAAACACAGTACCATCCAAAATATTTCGGATTGTACCATTCGGGCTTTTCCACATCTGCTTGAGTTTAAATTCGTCCACACGTTGCTCATCAGGGGTAATGGTGGCGCACTTGATACCCACACCATATTGTTTTATAGCGTTTGCTGCATCCACGGTCACCTGGTCGTCGGTTGCATCGCGGTGCTCTACGCCCAGGTCATAGTATTTAATATCAATTTCCAGGTAAGGCAGTATCAGTTTATCCTTGATAAATTGCCAAATGATCCTTGTCATCTCGTCACCGTCCAGTTCCACAACGGGATTTGCTACTTTAATCTTTGTCATTTAATACACAGTGTTTATTGTTCTGAAATCTATTCGTTTTTCCTGCAAATAAGACTAAAGATTTTTTATGATCTCATCCGCAAATTCGCTCGTCTTAAGTAAGGTGGCATTCTGCATGAGGTTATAAAAATCTATCGTCACTTTTTTATTCCTGATCGTTTTTCCGATACCGTTAGTAATAAACTCGCCCGCTTCTTTCCAGCCGAGATAGTCGAACATCATCACCCCGCTGAGTATCACCGAGCAGGGGTTCATAGTATTGGTGTTTGCAAAGCGTGGTGCCGTGCCATGTGTGGCTTCGAAAACGGCATGACCGGTTTGGAAATTGATGTTCGCGCCGGGAGCTATGCCGATACCGCCGACCTGGGCAGCAAGCGCATCACTTATATAGTCCCCGTTTAAATTAAGCGTGGCAATTACAGAATAGTTCTGTGGCACCAGCAATGCCTGCTGCAGAAAATTGTCTGCAATAGCATCTTTAATAATGATTTTGTTGCCTATACCGGCGATGCGCATTTCTTCATTGGCCACAGCCTCGCCACTTTCTTTTTTTGTGGCTTCCCACTGGTTCCATGTGTACACGTAGTTGGCAAACTCTCTTTCTGCCAGAGCGTACCCCCAATTTTTGAAGGCCCCTTCGGTGAACTTCATGATGTTGCCTTTGTGCACAAATGTCACCGACGGAAGTTTGTTCGCGATAGCATACTCGATAGCAGCGCGTATGAGGCGTTCAGAACCTTCTTTACTCACCGGCTTCACACCAAATGAAGATGTCTCAGGGAAACGGACTTTGGTAACGTTAAGTTCTTCCTGTAAAAATTTCAGCAATTTTTTCGCTTCGGGCGTACCGGTCATAAACTCAATTCCTGCGTAAATATCCTCTGTATTTTCCCGAAAGATCACCATGTTCACCTTTTCCGGCTGCCACATCGGTGAGGGCACACCTTCAAAATATTTGACGGGTCTCAGGTTTACATAGAGATCAAGCTCCTGCCGCAGCGCCACATTCAAGCTTCGTATCCCGCCACCCACCGGCGTTGTCAGTGGACCTTTTATCGAAATAAGGTATTCGCGAAATGCATCCATGGTGGCTACAGGCATCCATTCACCGGTATCGTTAAATGCCTTTTCGCCGGCGAGTACTTCCTTCCACTCTATCTTTCGTTTGCCGTCGTAAGCTTTTTCCACAGCAGCGTCAAACACCCGCACACTGGACCGCCAAATATCCGGCCCTATACCATCTCCTTCTATAAAAGGAATAATAGGATGTGCAGGCACTTTCAGCTTTCCGTCATTACCCATTTTTATCTTCTCTGCCATGCTCTTTTTTTTGCGAAGGTTATTCAGGCCCAGTATAAAGGGAAAAATTCAACCAACCCTTGTCGATCTCCACGCCTTCGTATTTATTATAAAAATTAATTGCCGTCTCGTTCCAGTCAAGTACCTGCCACACCATACCATTGAACTTCTTTGCTCTTGCTTTTTCTAGCAACTTGTCGAAAAGTAAAGTTCCAATTCCATGCCCCCGAAAAGCTTCGTTTACAATGAAATCTTCAAGATACATGCGCTGGCCTTTCCAGGTGGAATACCGGATATAATATAAGGCAAACCCCTGGACGAGCCCTTCTGCCTCGGCGACAAACGCCCACCAAACCGGATGCTCACCGAAACCGCTGTCGGCAAAATGCTCCATGCTTACGGTTACTTCTTCCGGGTACTTTTCGAACACTGCCAATTGATGGATCAGCTCCATCATTCTTTCACCGTCGCTTTTTTTTGCTTCCCTGATTGTTATTTCCATTTTCCGAAAATTAATTGGCCCCAACGTAGCCCGGCCCTTTCACAAACCTGCCCGGTGTAGCGTTCGTAGGTTCCCCGTTCTTTAACACCAACTGTCCATTAACAATTACATCTTTCACGCCCGTAGCATATTGATGTGGCACTGCATAGGTCGCATGGTCCTGGATACGGACGGGATCGAAGATGACGACATCAGCAAAATAACCATCTTTGAGTTCTCCGCGCCGGGTGATATGCAATTTTTCAGCAGACAATTTCGTCAGCCTATAAATCGCTTCGGGCAAAGTAATAATTTTTTTATTTCTGACGTATTTCCCGAGAAGGCGGGCAACATTACCGTATGCCCTCGGGTGCGTGCTGGATTCCAGAAACACCCCTTCATTGGCCAATGAGCCGGCGTCTGAACCGAAAGACATCCAGGGGAGAGCAATTTCTTTTTCAATGTTTCCTTCACTCATCAGGAAGTAAGCAGTCCCTACCCGGGAACTATCCTGGATGATGAAATCCATCGCTATTTCTTCAGGTGACGTTCCGCGGATGTCAGCCATCTCGGCGAGGGATTTTCCAGCATATTTTTTCAAAGAATCATTGCTAAAGCCAAGCAACAAAACACGGTCCGGCGAGCCGGCGGCATAATATAGATTTTCCCAGTCCTTTGGATTTGATTTCATTGCCTGCTTCATTTCCTCGCGGATAGACGGGTCGTGAAGCCTTTCCCACAACTTTCCGAATCCACCATCTTGTAACGACGGGGGGAAAGAAGCCGTAAGCCCGGTGGCACCAGCTTCGTACACGTACATGTTTGCTGCTACATCTATACCTTCTTGCCTGG
>JBBQSI010000152.1:0-7670 GCA_038213975.1 Chitinophagales bacterium | reverse complement strand
GTCTTTAGCCAGTTCTACAGCGCTTTTAGTTTTAGTGCCTGTGCTAATCAGAATGGCGAGCAGTTCGGAGTCGCTTAAAGATTCACGGCCCTTGGCGATTAGCTTTTCCCGCGGCCGGTCATCCGCTGCCCAATTTTTTATAGACGTGGATGACTTGTGTAAACGTTCCATTGTTTTTGCTTAAGTCAAAGCAATATTAATTATAATTTCGCCTTTCAATCTGCCACCTACCAATTCACTAAAAATGCATCCCAACGTAAAGATTTTTTCCGGAACCGGGTCACAGTATTTAGCCAGGCAAATTGCGTTACGCTTTGGGGAACCGCTTGGCAAGATCAACATTGAGAAATTCAGCGACGGAGAAATAGCTGTAGGATACAACGAAAGTATACGCGGGCAGTTTGTATTTCTTGTACAAAGCACGTTTGCCCCCACTGACAACCTGATGGAATTGCTGCTAATGATCGACGCAGCGAAACGGGCGTCAGCTTATAAAGTCATAGAAGTAATACCCTATTTCGGGTATGCCCGCCAGGATAGGAAAGACAAGCCACGTGTGGCTATTGGTGCAAAGCTGGTAGCCAACATGCTTACCGCTGCCGGGGCAGATCGTGTCATCACCATGGACCTGCATGCACCGCAAATACAGGGCTATTTTGATATACCGGTGGATCACCTCGATTCTTCGGCTGTCTTTATTCCATATATTGAAGACCTTGACCTGCCAAACCTAACCTTTGCTGCTCCGGACGTGGGCAGCGCTAACCGCATTCGGGAGCTGGCGGCCTATTTTGAAGTAGAAATGGTGATTTGTGATAAACATAGAAAGCGTGCGAATGAAATTGCCAGCATGGTTGTCATAGGAGATGTAGAAGGGCGTGACATAGTGCTTATGGACGACATCTGCGACACAGGAGGTACGCTGGCAAAAAGTGCAGGGTTACTTAAGGAGAAGGGCGCTCGCAGTGTTCGCGCCTTTTGTACTCATCCTGTACTTAGTGGCAATGCGTATGATATTATTGGACAAAGTGAACTCGAAGAGTTGGTGGTCTGCGATACTATTCCAATTACCAGGCGACCAGATAAAGTGAGAATAGTCTCAGTCGCGGATTTGTTCGCTATTGCAATAAGAAATGCCTACGAAAATAAAAGTATCAACAGCCTCTTTCTTAGAAGTAAGATGTCCAAGAAAAAGGCTCAAAAGATGCAATAATCTTATTTAGAGCGCTTTATTATTTTACTTTCTTTCTCCGGGTCAATTTCCCTACCTTTGCGCCTCTAAAATTTTTACATGAAATCAATTACAATCGACGGACAAATCAGGACCGAATTTGGAAAAGCAGCCACCCGCCAACTTCGCTCTGAGGACAAAGTGCCAGCTGTAATTTACGGAGGTGCAAAAGAAGTCAACTTTACTGCTCCGGCATCGGCATTTAAAAACATTGTTTACACAGCTGACTTCATGTTGGCTGAAGTGAATGTTGAAGGGAATTCTTATAAATGCGTATTGAAAGATCTACAATTTGATAAGGTAACAGATCAACTGATCCATGTTGACTTCCTGGAACTTGTTGGAAATAAGAAGATTGTTGTTTCAATCCCTCTCCGCCTTACAGGTACTCCCGCCGGAGTAAAGGAAGGTGGAAAGTTATCAGTGAAAATGAAGTCTTTGAAAGTAAAGACACTCCCTGAGCATCTCACGGAACATATCGATATGGACATTTCTGATCTAAAATTAAATGAAAATGTCAGGGTTCAGGATGTACCTGCAGGTAATTTGGAGATTCTGAATTCCCCCAGGATCCCTGTAGCATCTGTCACCATGACGCGGCAGCTAAAACAAGAAGAGGCCACGGCGGTCAAAGCTCCAGCGGCGGCAGAAGCGAAGCCTGAAGCAGCAGCAGCCGAAAAGAAATAGTGAATATGCCCTCACCCGGAGGGCATTTTCCATTTGCACAGGCGAAATAGCGAACCTCAAAGTTTGTTTACATTTGCTAACTAATTTTTAGCATAGGGTATGGATCGTAATACGGTTATTGGCTTTGGTTTGCTGGCAGTTTTATTCATCGGATATTTCTACTATAGCCGCCAGGGCCAGCTCGATTTTGAAACGCAGAAACAAGCGCAAATAGATTCAATCAATCGCTTAAAACCACAGGTTGACTCTTCAACTTTGCAAAATACTCAGCAACCGGCTCCTCCCATTTTCAACGCTGAGAATTCCGATATTATGCAGGATTCTGGCGGAACCGAGAAGAATATTGAAATTGAGACTGCCTTACTGAAAATTACCTTTACCACGAAAGGTGGGCAACCCAGTAAAGTTCAACTTAAGAATTATCAAACTTTCGATCAGAAACCGCTGGTGTTACAGGATGGTCAAAACAACAGCCTGTCTTATCCAATCAATATCGGTAGTAACAAGACTGCGCAAACCGGTGATTTACTATTTACTCCATCGACGGTGGAAGTACTACCGGACGGTAGCAAAAGCATCAGCTTTTTCTTGCAGGGCAAAGAGGGTGAAAAGATCGTACACCAGTATGTAATTCCTGACAGCAGTTATATGATTGGGTTTCATATTGGGCTGACTGGTGGCAACAGGCTATTAACTCAGAATGTAATCAATCTGATCTGGAAGGCCCAGGCTAAACAGCAGGAAAAAGATATTGAGTGGGAAACACAGCAGTCGCATGTTGCCTTTGTTGAGAATGGTGAATATGATTTTGAGCAGCTCGCACCTGGTAAAAGCGACATGAAAAAATTTGAGGAGCCAGTTGAGTGGGTTGCGCTTAAACAGCAGTTTTTCGCCACAGCGATAGTTGCAAAGACCAAATTCTCTAATGCGGACGTGAGGTGGGAGGTGCCTGCTGATACAAGCAAGGGTATAGTGGCGACTACTACAGCCAACCTTAGGCTTAATGTACCTGCTACTTCGCAGGCAGAGGTAGACCTGCAATTATTATATGGTCCTGGTGATTATAAAATCCTGAAGTCGTACGGTAACCAGATGTTCAATATGGTGCCATTGGGCTCAGGAATATTTGCTTTTGTAAAGTATATCAACCGGGGCTTTGTAATGCCGGTTTTCAATTTTCTTACTTCTCACATTGCGAGCTATGGGTTGGCGATTGCCTTGTTGACCATCATCATCCGGCTTCTAATCTCACCACTTACATACCAAAGTTACTTGAGCGGGGCAAAGATGAAAGTTCTTAAGCCCGAGATCGATAGCCTGAAAGAGAAGCATGGTGATGATAAACAAACTTTCGGCATGGAGCAAATGAAGCTGTTCAGAAGCGCGGGGGTCAATCCATTAGGAGGCTGTATCCCGGCAGTGCTGCAAATTCCGATCTTCTTCGCGCTGTACAATTTCTTTAACTCAAATATCGATTTACGAGGCCAGAGCTTTCTTTGGGCTACAGATCTTTCGAGTTATGACTCGATATACAATATCCCATTTGCCATTCCTTTTTATGGTAGCCATATCAGTCTTTTTACTATCCTGGCTGTTGTTACCAGTTTGTTGATTTCACTTTACGGTATGAGTAACATGCAGGATACGGGAAATCCTATGATGAAGTATATGCCTTTCATCTTCCCCGTGATTCTCCTGGGTGTGTTTAACAAGCTACCTTCATCACTCACGTGGTATTACACAGTATCAAACGTTATTACACTTTTGATCCAATTTGTGATTCAGAAGTATATCATCAACCATGAAAAGATTCTTTCTCAACTCGAAGCGAATAAAAAGAAACCGAAAGTGGTAAGTAAATGGCAGCAGCGGGTAAATGCTATGCAGGAGCAAAATAAAAAATTGCAAACTATGCAGCAGAAAGCAAAAGCCGGAGGTCGTAAATAGGTTTTGCTACTGCAACCATAATTTGAATTCCGGTGTCTTTACTGACAAATTACTATCTTGGATGGCGATGAAAATTTCCCGATACCTTATACCTGTTTTCATTATTTGTTTTGCTTACTCTTCTGAGGCGCAGAAGGTTTTGTCAGAAGGCAGCCTTGTCTACAATATTTCTGTAGAGACAGGCAGCGCTGAACCCAAAATGGCAGACATGCTGGATGGCGCCACTACCACGGTTTTTCTGAAAGGAAATCAAAGCCGGACCGAGATGGTAAGCGGGCTTGGGTCCGAAGCCACCATTCATAACGCGTCGACTGGCGGAGGGGTGATTTTGAAAGAATACAGTGGGCAAAAGCTGATGATTACATTAACTGCTGATGACTGGGCGAAAAATAATAAAAAGTATGACGGGATTACTTTTCAAAACACGGGGGAAACAGCGAAGATTGCAGGGTTCAATTGCCAAAAAGCTACAGCTACTTTAAAAGATGGCAGCACTTTTACAGTGTTTTACACAAATGATGTTGATGTTGCAAATAAGGGCTACGATTACCAGTTTAAAACATTGCCCGGCCTTGCGGTTCAATATGAGATGCAGGCGGGGAAGATGAAGTTCAAATTCACGTTATCTAAAATAAACTACGATAATGTTCCGGTATCGAAGTTTGAAATTCCCAAATCCGGTTACAGGGTGATGACATTTGAAGAAACCCGTTCTACCAATAAATAAATACTTGAGAAAGAAAATAAAAAAACCTGCCAGATGGCAGGTTTTTTTATACGATATTTTGAAAAATTATTTGTGTCTGATTATCAATTTGTAGCCCTCACCACGGGTATATTGAGGAATAACCATCTTCTGCTTATAAGGTAGCAGATAGGTTGTATTACCTTTTTTGTAAGCCATAATTGAATGGGCAACCATTGAGTTTCCAACCTTCGTATTGCTTAGCAGATAACTACCACGAAAATTTAGATCTGATTTCAAATTAAACGCAATGGACGATTTTAAATTACTATTTGTAGAAATGTTTAGTCGTGTCTTATTTTTTTTCATAAAACCACCTCTGTCAGCGAGGGATACGAGCCCTAAGCTTACGAAAACAGTTAAAACGAATAATATTTTCCAGTTCTTGATCATGAAGTTTAGTTCAATCTTAACAAAGATACTTTTTATATACGAAAATATTTGCCTTTCGGACTTGATTTTTTACCGCCCAAAGCATTATTTTTATTATAACTGGAAAACAAACGAAAAATTGTAACCTGATTCAGCTCAACATTTTCCATGAATGAAAATTCTTTTCACCAAAATAAGAACGAGATAAAGGAGCTTCTCCTTCATTATCGAAACTTTAAATCAGGAAAAAAATTCAGCTATCTGGAAGAGGAATCTTTCATCCGTATCATTGACCATTTTGACGATACTGAAGATATAGCAGCCGCAATCGAAGCGGCAGACTATGGTGCCAAACAATTTCCATATTCTGCCCCGCTTCTTATCAAAAAAGCTGATCTGCTCCTCGCGACCAGGAAGTACGATGAAGCCTTAGAAATTTTGGAGAAGGCCGAAGTGCTTGACAGTGCTGATATTGACTTGTATATCCTCAAAACTGATGTTTTCCTCGCGCTGGATTTACAACAGAATGCAGCTGATCTTCTGGAAGACGCCATCCATCTTTTTGCCGGCGCTGAACGTACAGAGTTGCTTTTTGAGCTCGCAGACGTCTATGATGACTATGAAGACTTCGATAAAGTATTCAACTGTCTCAAGATGGTGCTGGAAGAAGATGGAACCAATGAAGAAGCGCTATATAAAATTTGCTTCTGGACTGATTACACCGGTCGCAGTGAGGAGAGCATAAAACTACACTCAGCGATTATTGAAGACAATCCTTATTCTCACCTGGCATGGTTTAATCTCGGCGCAGCTTACCAGGGATTAAAGCTTTATGAAAAGGCAATAGATGCTTACCAATATGCCGTAGCGATCGACGAGAAATTTGACTACGCCTACAGAAATATGGGTGATGCCTACATCCGCCTCCATAGATATAAAGACGCAATTGAAATGCTTCAGAAGGTACTTGAGCTGTCAATACCGGAAGAGGTTATTTTTGAAGCGCTCGGACACTGCTTTGATAAGTTGAAAAATTATGCGCAGGCAAGGTTTCATTACAGGAAAGCAACACATCTCAACCCGGAAGACAGTCACCTGTACTTCAAGATAGCCGGCACTTATATGAATGAGCATCATTGGAAGAATGCTATCAAAAATTTGGACTCCGCCATGCGCATTGACCGGAACGTTCCGGATTATCACCTCGCTCTCGCCCGCTGTTACATGGAAACCGGCAAAACAAAAGATGCAGTCATTAATTTCTCGGCGTTTATAAAAGCCCGTCCAAGAAATCTCAGTGGGTGGAAGGAGTTGATCAGGTGTCTCTATAATGCCGGCTTCTACAGCGAGGCTCTTGAGCAAACTGAAAATGCCCAACGCATCACCAACTACAAGCCGATATTTATTTATTACCAGGCAGTGATACTTTTCGCATTATCAAAATCAAAAGAAGCGGTACTTTACCTGGAGGCCGGGCTAAAACAGGCTCCATCCCTCGTTAGCCAGTTTATAAGCCTGAATCCATCTTTATTTCGCCTTTCCGCGGTAGTCGAGCTGATCGCCCGATATAAAACAAGGTCGAAAAGAAAAAAGAAATAATGCTGCCTGTCTCACGCCTGCATTGCCTGCCAGCCAGGCTGAGTTTTTGGAGATTCATCTTACAAAACTATCTTCGCCGCGTATTTAAAGCATGCGTAAATGAATTTTCACCTTTCTCAAATTCCGGACAGGGCTGTGAAGCCACGAAAAAGTGGACTTACTATGGTTATGGATAAAGGGCTTAGCATGGGAGAAGCCAGGAACCTCCTTAGTTCATCGCATACACATATAGACTATATAAAACTTGGATTTGGGACAGCCTTCGTCACGCCGGACCTTCGGGCCAAGATCGATCTTTACCAATCATTTGATGTACCTGTTTATTTCGGCGGTACTTTGTTTGAAGCATTTTTAATCCGTAATCAGTTCCAGGATTATATCGCACTTTGTAAAGATTACAAAATAGCATTAATGGAGGTGAGCGATGGCTCCATCACCATTCCACACACGGAAAAATGCGGCTACATTGAGAAACTCACAAAGTATGGAACTGTGTTAAGCGAAGTGGGCAGTAAAGACGCTGAGCATATAATACCCCCATATAAGTGGATAGAACTAATGAATGCGGAATTGGCTGCAGGTTCCTCCTACGTTATTGCTGAAGCAAGGGAGGCCGGAAATGTCGGTATTTACCGCGGATCCGGAGAAGTTCGTGAAGGATTGGTACAAGAAATACTTACGCAAATTCCGGAAGAGAAAATCTTATGGGAAGCTCCGCAGAAAGCTCAGCAACTTTATTTCCTCGAATTGATTGGATGTAATGTTAATCTTGGAAATATTTCTCCCACCGAAGTGATTGCGCTGGAAGCAATGAGAATTGGCTTGCGCGGAGATACATTTCACCTCTACCTGAACAAAGAAGAACATTGATGAAAATTTACGGATTGATTGGAAATCCGCTAACTCATTCTTTCTCCCAGCAATATTTTAGAAAAAAATTCCAACGTCTCTCCATCACTGATAGTGATTATCTCAATTTTGAGATCGACAATCTTTTTCAGGAAGTTTTTTCCCTCAAGCAAAACAAAGATATCCAGGGGCTAAATGTCACAATTCCATACAAAACTGACATCATTGCTTATCTGGATG